>NZ_JBEYVX010000031.1:0-69287 GCF_040644195.1 Streptomyces sp. NPDC047014
GGCGTGGCGGCCGCCGCCGCTGCCGCCCCGGCCCCCGTGGCCGGCGGTGAACCGGTGGACGTGCTGCGGGCACTGGTCGCGGAGGTGCTGGGGCTGCCCGCGGTGGGCCCGGACGACAACTACTTCGAGCTGGGCGGCGACAGCATCGTCTCCATCCGCCTCGTCGGGCTCGCCCGGAAGGCCGGGCTGACCATCTCGGCCCGCCAGGTGTTCCAGCACCCGACCCCGGCGGCCCTCGCGGGGGTCGCCACCCGCCGCGAGGGTGCGGCGGCCGCCCCGGCGCGGCCCGCCGACGGCGGGCCCGGCCCGCTGGCGCTGCCTCCGGTGGCGCAGTGGCTGGCCGAACGCGGCGGCCCCTTCGCCTCGTTCGCGCAGGCCAGGCTGGTGCGGCTGCCGGCCGGCACGGACCGGGCCGCGCTCGGCGCCGCGCTCCAGGCCGTACTGGACCACCACGACGGGCTCCGGCAGACGCTGACGGTGGCACGGCCCGGGGTGTGGAGCGCCGAGGTGCGGCCCGTGGGCGCGGTCACGGCCGGGGACGTGCTGGACACGGTCGACGCCGCCGGGGCCGACGAGCAGGCGCTGCGCGAGCTGCTGGCGCGGGAGTCCGGGCGGGTGTCCCGGCTGCTCGACCCGGAGTCCGGGGTGATGCTGCGGGCGGTCCACTTCGACCGCGGCCCGGACGCCTCGGGCCGGCTGCTGCTGGCCGCGCACCACCTGGCGGTGGACGAGGTGTCCTGGCAGATCCTGCTGCCGGACCTGCGGGCCGCCCACGAGGCGGTGGCCGCGGGCCGCAAGCCGGCGCTGGAGCCGGTGCCGACCTCGCTGCGGACCTGGACCGGGCACCTCCTGGCCGAGGCGCAGGCCCCGCGGCGGACGGCGGAGCTGGAGCACTGGCTGGCGGCCTCCGCGGCCACGGCCCCGCTGCTGGCGCGCCGCGCGCTGGACCCGCGTACGGACACCGTGGCCACGGCCCGGCGGCTGACCGTGCGGGCGGCCGCGGACCGGACCGCTCCGCTGCTGCGGGAGGTCCCGACGGCCTTCCACGGCACGGTCGGCGACACCCTGCTGACGGCGCTGGCCCTGGCCGTCGGCGGCTTCGCGGCGCGTGCGGGCGTCGCGTACGGCGACGGGTTCACCGTGGACCTGGAGGGCCACGGCCGGGAGCAGGAGCTGCTGCCGGGCGCGGATCTGACGCGGACGGTGGGCTGGTTCACGGCGATCCACCCGCTGCGGGTGACGGCCCGGTCCTACGACGCGGCCGGGGTGCTGGCCGGGCGGGACGACGCGGGCGCGGCCCTCAAGGAGGTCAAGGAGCTGCTGCGGCAGGTCCCGGACGGCGGGGTCGGCGCGGGTCTGCTGCGGTACGCGAACCCGGCGACGGCCCGGCTGTTCGACGGCGCGGCCCGGCCCGAGGTGCTGTGGAACTACCTGGGCCGGCAGACCGGTACGGCGGATCCCGACTGGGGTCCGGCGGCGGAGGGCGACGCCCTGGCGGCGCGGCCCGATCCGCTGCTGCCGCTGTCGCACGCGCTGGAGATCACCACCGAGATCGGTGACGGCCCGGACGGGCCGGAACTGACCGCGACGTTCACGTGGGCGGGCGAGGCCGTCCCGCAGGACGCCGTCGGGGAGCTCGCGGACGGCTTCCTGGCCGCCGTGGACGCCCTGGCCGCTTGGGCGGCGCACGGCACCACCGGGGGGTACACCCCCTCGGACCTCGACCTGGTCGATCTCGACCAGGACCAGATCACGATGCTCGAAGACATGTGGAGGGCCCAGCAGTGACCCAGGCTCGAATCGAGGACATGCTCCCGCTGTCCCCCTTGCAGCAGGGGATGCTGTTCCACTCCCTCTACGACGGCGCCGCGCCGGACGTCTACACCGTGCAGGTGTCGGTGTCGCTGGCCGGGCCCGTGGACGCGGAACGGCTGGAGCGGGCGGGTGCCGCCCTGCTCCGACGGCACCCGAACCTGCGGGCCGGTTTCTGGCACGAGGGGGTTCCGCAGCCGGTGCAGTTCGTGCCGGCGGAGGTGCCGTTCACGCTGGACCGGGTGGACCTGTCGGACGACCCCTCGCCCTCGGCGGTGCGCCGGGCGGAGCGGGCCGAGCTGAACCGCCGGTTCAGCCTGCACCGGCCGCCGCTGCTGCGGCTGCTGCTGGCGCGGCGCGGTCCGGACGACCACCTCCTCGTGGTGACGGTCCATCACATCCTGGTGGACGGCTGGTCGATGCCGCTGCTGGTCGGTGACCTGCTCGCGCTGTACGAGGCCGACGGCCGGCCGGGCGGGCCCGCGCCGGTGCGCCCGTACAAGGACTACCTGCGCTGGCTCAAGGCGCAGGACGCGCCGGCCGCGGAGGCCGCCTGGCGGCAGGCGCTGACGGGGCTGGAGGGGCCGACGCTGGTGGCGGCGGCCGACACCGGCCGGATGGCGGTGCGCCCCGGCGTGCACCGGCTGGAGCTGTCGGCGGAGGCCACCGCCCGGCTGACGGGCGCGGCCCGCCGGCTGGGCACCACGCCGAGCACGCTGGTGCAGGCGGCCTGGGGGCTGCTGCTGGGCTCGCTGACCGGGCGGGACGACGTGGTGTTCGGGCTGACCGTCTCGGGGCGGCCCGAGGAGATACCCGGCGTCGAGTCGATGGTGGGCCTGTTCATCACCACCGTGCCGGTACGGCTGGCCGCGCGCCCGTGGGACACCGTGGGCGGGCTCGTCCGCCGCTTCCGGGACGAGCAGAACGGCCTGCTGGCCCACCACCACCTGGGGCTGCGGCTGATCCAGAAGCAGGCGGGCGGCGGCGAGCTGTTCGACACGCTCGTGGTCGTGGAGAACTACCCGGTGGACCCGTCGGCCCGGCCGGCGCTGTCCGACGGGGTGCGGGTGGCCGGGGTCGAGGCCCGGGACGGCACGCACTACCCGCTGACGCTCGCGGTGAACCTGGACGAGCGGGCCGAACTGGCCGTGGAGTACCGCCCGGACCTGTTCGACGCGCGCGGCGCCGCCCGGATCGCGGACCGGCTGGCGGGTCTGCTGGAGCAGCTGGCCGGGGACCCGGAGACGCCGGTGGGCGCGCTGCGGCTGCTCGCCGCCGACGAACCGGCCGCGCTGCGGCCCGGTGCGCGCGGCGTGGACTGCGAGGTGCCCGGGGGCACGGTCGCGGACCGGTTCGCGGAGCGGGCGGCGGCCACGCCGGACGCGGTCGCGGTGGTGTCGGGCGGGCGTCGGCTGACCTTCGCGGAGCTGGACGCCCGTGCGGAGGCCCTGGCCGGGCTGCTGGCCGGGCGCGGGGTCGGGCCCGAGGACGTGGTGGCGCTGGCCGTGCCCCGGTCCGCGGACGCGGTCGCGGCGCTGCTCGCGGTGCTCAGGACGGGCGCCGCCTATCTGCCGCTGGACCTGGACCACCCGGCCGACCGGCTGGCGCTGATGCTGGACGACGCCCGGCCCGTGTGCGTGCTGACCACGGAGGCGGCGCTGGCGCTGCTGCCGGCGGCGGACGGCGCGGGGGCCGAGCGGATCGTGCTGGACGCGGCGGAGGCCGGGCCCGCGCAGGGCCTCGTACCGGCGCGCCGCCGGCCGCTGCCGGGGCATCCGGCGTACGTGATCCACACCTCGGGTTCGACGGGTGTGCCGAAGGGGGTCGTGGTCACCCACGGCGGTCTCGCGGCGCTGTACGCGCACCACGTGACCCATGTGTTCGGCCCGGCGGTGGCCGCGGCGGGCGGGCGGCGGCTGCGCGCCCTGCACACCGCGTCCTTCTCCTTCGACACCTCCTGGGAGCAGCTGTTCTGGCTGGTCCTGGGGCACGAGCTGCACGTCCTGGACGAGTCGGAGCGGCGGGACGCCGAGTTCACCGTGGCCTATGTGCGCGAGCGCCGGATCGACGCGCTCGACGTGACGCCCACGCATGCGCAGGCCCTGCTGGAGTGCGGGCTGCTGGACCGCGGGGCGCACCGGCCGGGGCTGCTGCTGCTCGGCGGCGAGGGCGTGCCGGAGGCGCTGTGGCGGCAGGTCCGGGAAACGCCGGGGGTGATGTCGGTCAACCTGTACGGGCCGACCGAGTACACGGTGGACGCGCTGGCGGCGGACCTGTCCGCGTCGGCGACCCCGGTGGTGGGGCGCCCGATCGGGAACACGGCGGCGTACGTGCTCGACGGCGCGCTGCGTCCGGTGCCGGAGGGCACCCCGGGTGAGCTGTACCTGGCGGGCGCGGGCGAGGCCCGCGGCTACCTGCGGCGGCCCGCGGCCACGGCGGAACGTTTCCTCGCAGACCCGTTCGGCCCGTCCGGCGGGCGTATGTACCGTACGGGCGACCTGGTGCGGCTGCGGCCCGACGGGGAGCTGGAGTTCCTGGGCCGGGCCGACGACCAGGTGAAGATCCGCGGGCACCGGGTGGAGCCGGCCGAGGCGGAAGCGGCGCTGGCCGCCCTGGACGGGGTGTCGGCGGCGGCCGTGGTGGTCCGCGAGGACACCCCGGGCGTGAAGCGCCTGGTGGGCTACATGACCGGCACCGCGGACCCGGAGCGGGTCCGGGAGCTGCTGGCGGAGCGGCTGCCCGAGTTCCTGGTGCCCTCCGCGGTGGTGGTGCTGCCCGTGCTGCCCATGACCGTGAACGGCAAGCTGGACCGCAAGGCGCTGCCCGCGCCGGTGCTGACCGGCCGGGCCTCCTCGCGGGCCCCGCGCGGCCCCCGCGAGGAGGCGCTGTGCGCGGTGTTCTCCGAGGTGCTGGGCGTGGAACGGGTCGGCGCCGACGACGACTTCTTCGCCCTCGGCGGCGACAGCATCGTCTCGATCCGGCTGGTGGCGCGGGCCCGCAAGGAGGGCCTGCTGCTCACCCCCCGGGACGTGTTCGAGCACCGTACGCCGGCCCGGATGGCCGCGACGGCGGGCACGGCGGGCGACGCGGCAGACGGCGCCGGGCTGCTCTCCGGGACGGGCCCGCTGGTGGAGCTGACCGAGGCCGAACGGGCCTCGCTGGAGGGGGCCTTCGCCTCGGTGGCGGAGGTGCTGCCGCTGTCCCCGCTCCAGGAGGGCCTGTACTTCCACGCCCAGTACGACGACCGGGCGCTGGACGTCTACCTGATGCAGAACTTCGTGGAGCTGCTGCACGAGGTGGACGCGCCCGCGCTGCGGGACGCCTTCGAGGCCCTGCTGCGCCGCCACCCCAACCTGCGTTCCGGTTTCCGGCACGAGGGACTGCCGCAGCCGGTGCAGGTGGTGCCGGACGCGTGGGAGCTGCCGTGGCGGGAGCTGGACTGGTCGGACCTGGACCGGGAGGGGCAGGAGGCCGCGCTGCGGGAGTTCTCCCTCGCGGACGCCGGTGAGCGCTTCGACCTGGGGGCGCCGCCGCTGGTGCGCGTGACCCTCGTACGGATGGCCGCCGACCGGTGGATCCTGTGCGTGACGCAGCACCACATCCTCACGGACGGCTGGTCGGAGTCCCTGTTCTTCGAGGAGCTGTTCGCCCTGTACGCGGCCCGGGGCGCGGAGTCGGTGCTGCCGCCGGTCACCCCGTACCGGGACTACCTGCGGTGGCTGGCCGCCGTGGACACCGAGGAGGCGGTGCGCGCCTGGCGCGGCCACCTGTCGGGCCTGGACCAGGGCACGCTGGTCGCCGAGGCCGATCCGGCGCGCCCGCCGGTGACAGCGGAGGTGGTGGACCTGTCGCTGGACGAGGAGTCCAGCGACCGGCTGCGGGAGTTCGCGCGCGGCGCCGGGATCACCCTGAACACGGTGCTGTCCACGGCGTGGGCGATGGCGCTGGCCGGGATGACCGGCCGCGACGACGTGGTCTTCGGTGCGACCGTGTCGGGCCGGCCCGCGGGCCTGCCGGGCGTGGACCGCATGATCGGCATGTTCATGAACACCCTGCCGTTCCGGGTGTCGCTGCGCCCGGCCGAGCCGGTACGGGACCTGCTGGTGCGGGTGCAGGCCGAGCACGCCGATCTGCTGCCGCACCACTACACGGGCCTGGGCCGGATCCAGCGCGAGACCGGGATCGGCCAGCTCTTCGACACGCTGTACGTGTTCCGCAACACCCCGCTGGACGACTCGGCCCGCGAGGAGGCCGTGGCCGAGCACCACATCGGCTGGACGCACAGCGTGGACGGTACGCACTACCCGCTGACCCTGGCGGTGACCCCGGGCCGGGCCCTGGAGCTGACCCTCGCCTACCGGCCCGACCTGTACGACGCGGGCACCGCGCGGCGGCTGGCCGGACGGCTGGCGCAGCTGGTGCAGGCGATCGCCGCGGACGGCTCGGTCCCGGTGGGCCGGCTGCACACCCTGCCCGCCTCCGAGCGGGCCGGGCTGCTGGAGCTGGGCGACGACACCGGGCAGGAGATCCCGGACGTGTCCCTCGCGGACCTGTTCGCGCAGCAGGCGGCCCGGACCCCGCAGGAGACCGCGCTGGTCTTCGAGGACGAGCGGCTGACCTACGCCGAGCTGGACGCGCGGGCCAACCGGCTGGCGCGGGCCCTGCGGGCGCGCGGGGCGGGCCCGGAGCGGGTGGTGGCCCTGGGGCTGCCGCGTTCCGCGGACTTCGTGGTCGCGCTGTTCGCCGTACTCAAGACGGGCGCCGCCTATCTGCCGCTGGACCTGGACCACCCGGTGGAGCGGCTGGCCGCCATGGTCGAGGACGCCGGGCCGCTGTGCCTGGTGACGGTGGACGCGGTCGCGGCGCGGGTCCCGCGGGTGGCCGGGGTGCCGCTGCTGGAGCTGGACGCCGAGGCGGTCACGGCCGAGCTGGCCGGGCTGTCCGACGCCCCGCTGGCGGAGGCGGAGCTGACGGGCCGCCGCGACGGCCGCCACCCGGCGTACGTGATCTACACCTCCGGGTCCACGGGCCGCCCCAAGGGCGTGGTCGTGCCCTACTCGGGCCTGACGAACATGCTGTTCAACCACCGGGAGCGGATCTTCGCCCCGGCGGTGGAACTGGCGGGCGGGCGCCGGATGAAGGTGGCGCACACCGTGTCCTTCGCCTTCGACATGTCGTGGGAGGAGTTCTTCTGGCTGGTCGACGGGCACGAGGTGCACGTCATCGGTGAGGAGCTGCGGCTGGACCCGGCGGCGCTCACCGCGCACTACGACCGGGTCGGCATCGACGTGGTCAACGTGACGCCCTCCTACGGCCAGCAGCTGGTGGACGCCGGGCTGCTGGACGCCGGACGGCACCGTCCGGCGCTGGTCCTGCTCGGCGGGGAGGCCGTCCCGGACTCCCTGTGGACGCTGCTCTCGGAGACCGGGGGCACGATGGCCTACAACCTGTACGGACCCACCGAGTACACGATCAACGCGCTGGGCGCGGACGTGGCCGACAGCGCCGGCTCCTGCGTCGGCCGCCCGATCTACAACACCCGCGCCTACGTGCTCGACCGGGCCCTGCGGCCGGCCGCGCAGGGCGTACCGGGCGAGCTGTACCTCGCGGGCGCGGGCCTGGCCCGCGGCTACCTGGGCCGGCCGTCGCTGACGGCGGAGCGGTTCGTCGCCGACCCCTTCGGAGAGCCCGGTACGCCGATGTACCGCACCGGCGACCTGGTGCGCTGGCGCGCCGACGGCGGGCTGGACTACCTGGGCCGGGCCGATGACCAGGTGAAGATCCGCGGCTTCCGGATCGAGCTGGGCGAGATCGAGTCCGTGCTCGCCGGGCTGCCGGAGGTGGCCGCCGCGGCGGTGACCGTGCACACCGGCGCGACCGGCGTGAAGCGGCTCGTCGCCTACACCGTGCCGGCCGCCGGAGCCACCGGCCCGGCCGCCCGGCCGGCCGCGCTGCGGGCCCGGCTGGCGGCGGTACTGCCGGAGTACATGGTGCCGGCCGCGTTCGTGGAACTGGCCGCGCTGCCGCTGACCGTGAACGGCAAGACCGACCGGGCGGCGCTGCCCGCGCCGGACCTCGGGGAGGTCTCCGGGCGGCCGCCGAAGGACGCCCGCGAGGAGGCCCTGGCCGCGCTGTTCGCGGAGGTGCTGGGGCTGGAGCGGGTCGGTGTGGAGGACAACTTCTTCGCGCTGGGCGGGCATTCGCTGCTCGCGATGCGGCTGGTCGGCCGGATCCGCGCCGAACTGGGCGTGCCGGTGCAGGTGGGGGCGGTGATGTCCGCGCCGACCGTCGCCGACATCGCCGCGCGCATCGCCGGGGACGCCCGCGACGACGCGCTGCGGGTGCTGATGCCGCTGCGCGCCCAGGGCTCGGCCGCGCCGCTGTTCTGCTTCCACCCGGCCTCGGGCTTCGCCTGGCAGTACACGGGCCTGCTGCGCCATCTGGACGCCGACCGGCCGGTGTACGGGCTCCAGTCGCCCGGCCTGGCCGGGGAGCTGCCCGAGTTCGCGGACGTGGCGGAGCTGGCCGAGCGGTACCTCGCGGAAATCCGTACGGTGCAACCGGAGGGCCCGTACCACTTCCTCGGCTACTCCTTCGGCGGGACCGTCGCCCACACCCTGGCGGCCCTGCTCCAGGAGCGCGGCGAGGAGGTCGCCTTCCTGGGCCTGCTCGACGCCTATCCGACGGAGACCGAGGACTGGTCGTACGCCGAGTCCCCGGAGTGGCGCGAGCGGCTGGAGCGGGAGGAGTCCGGCTTCCTGCTGTCGGTGGCCGGGGTGGAGGAGGCCGAGGACGGCGGGCCCTCGGGCCGCGAGGAGCGGATCGCCGCGATCCGCGACAGCCGCGGCCTGCTCGCCGGCTTCGACGAGCGCCTGCTCGACGCGATCGTGTCGGTGAACGTGGACTGCGTCCGCCTGCTGGCCCGCAGCCGCACCCGGCACTACCGCGGTGACGTGCTGTTCTTCACCGCCGCCCGGACCACCCCGGCGGACCAGGAACCGGCCCTGGTGTGGCCGGAGTACCTGGACGGCCGGCTCGTGGAGCACGTGCTCGACCTCGGTCACGACGAGCTCATGTCCCCCGCCGCGCTGGCGGAGATCGGCCCGGAGCTGGCGCGCGCCCTCGCGGCGCTGCCGCCGGCCCCGGCCGCCGGCTGACGGCCGGCCCCACCGCGGGTCCCGGAACCGCAGGGCCGCCCCCCTCTCGGAGGGGCGGCGGCCCGGCCCGGGGCCCGCACCATCCCCCGCTCTTCACCCGACTTGGAGGACCAGATGCCTGATCCCGCAGCTCCCGGGCACCCGCGGTTCGCGGGCCGGGTCGCGTTCGTGACCGGCGCCGGCAGCGGCATCGGGGAGGCGGTCGCCCGCACCCTGTACGCCCACGGCGCCTCGGTGGCCGCCACCGACATCCACGGCGGCGCCGTCAAGGAACTCGCCGCGCGCGTGACCGCCGAGGCCGCCCCCGGCGAAGCCGTACCGGCGGGCCGCTTCCTGCCCCTCGCCCTCGACGTGGCCGACCCCGACGCGGTCCGCGCCGCCGTCGCCGAGACGGTCGCGGAGCTCGGGCCGGTGGACATCCTGGTGAACGTGGCCGGCGTCCTGCACACCGGTCCCGCCACCGGGGTCGACGACGCGGCTTGGGCGCGGCTGTTCGCCGTGAACGCCACCGGCGTCTTCCACACCGCCCGCGAACTCGCCCCGGCGATGGCGGAGCGCGGCCGGGGCAGCATCGTCACCGTCGCCTCCGACGCGGCGGCCGTACCGCGCGTCGGGATGGCCGCCTACGCCGCCTCCAAGGCCGCCGCGACCATGTTCACGAAGTGCCTGGGGCTGGAGTACGCGCGCAGCGGCGTCCGCTGCAACGTGGTCGCCCCCGGTTCCACCGACACCCCGATGCAGCGGTCCCTGTGGGAGGGCGACACCGTCCCGCGCCGGGTGCTGGAGGGCGACCCTTCGGGCTACCGCAACGCCATCCCGCTCGGCCGGATCGCGGACCCGGCGGACGTCGCCGACGCCGTCGCCTTCCTCGCCTCCGACGAGGCCCGCCACATCACGATGCAGCAGCTGTACGTGGACGGCGGCGCCTCCCTGCGCTGACCGGACCTGCCCGGCACCCGCGCGGGCGGGAGACCGCCCGGCCCGCCGCCGGAGCCCCCGCCCGCGCACCACCCGTACGAACGCCTCCGCCCCGCGCGCAGGCACCCGCCCCGCCCAGACCCGTGCGCGCCCCCGCGCCACGACACCCCGAGGAGTCACCGTGCCGACGGTCCGCCCAGTCGCCGCACCCCCCACGCCCCCGGAGCCGCCCGCCGCTCCCGTCCCGTCCGCCCGCGCCGAGGCCGTCCGTCCCGACGCCACGCGCTCCGGCTCCGCGCGCTCCGACGCCGCCCGCCCGGCCGCGTCGGAGCACCCGGCCGTCGGCGCCGCGACCGGCCTGCTCGACGCCTACCGGCCGGGGGCGCGCTTCCTGGCCACCCCCACCCGTACGCTGCTCGCCGAGGGCGTGCACGCCGAGGTGCCCGCCGCCGGGGGCACGCTGCCGGAGCGGGTGCGCTCCGCGCTCGCCGCCGCCCGCGAGGCCGGGGTGCGGCAGCCCCTGGTGATCGGCGCGATCCCCTTCGACGCCGATGGGCCGGCCGCCCTGGTGGTCCCGCTGGACGTGCGCAGCGGGCCCGCGCTCGGCGCCGACCCGCTGGTGGCGCTCCCGCCCGTCGAGCCGGAGCCGCTGGAGTGGACGGTGTCCGAGGAGCCCTCCGCCGAGGTGTACGGCAAGGCCGTCGCCACGGCCGTGGCCCGGATGACCGACGGCGAGTTCGACAAGGTGGTCCTCGCCCGCACCCTGGAGCTGAGTGCCCGCGGCCGCACCCCCGACCTGGCCGCCCTGCTGGGCCGGCTGGCCCGCCGCGACCCCTCGGGCTACACCTTCGCGCTGCCCACCGGCCCGGACCGCACCCTGCTCGGCGCCAGCCCCGAACTGCTGGTCTCCCGGCGCGGCGGGGCCCTGGTGGCGAACCCGCTCGCCGGATCGGTGCCGCGCAGTACGGACCTGGCCGAGGACGTGCGCCGGGCCGCCGCCCTGCTGGAGTCCGCGAAGGACCTGCACGAGCACGCCGTCGTCGTCGACGGGGTGCGCGAGGCCATGGCGCCCTACTGCACGGAGCTGGAGGTCCCCGAGCGGCCCACCCTGGTGCGCACCGCCGCGATGTGGCACCTGTCCACCACGGTCACCGGCCGGCTCGCGGACCCGGGCACCACCGCCCTGGACGTGGCCCGCTCCCTGCACCCGACGCCCGCCGTGTGCGGGACGCCCACCGATGTGGCCCGCCGGGCCATCGCCGAGCTGGAGCCCTTCGACCGGGGCTTCTTCACCGGCGTCGTGGGCTGGCAGGACGACTCCGGCGACGGCGAATGGGTGGTCACCCTGCGCTGCGCGGAGGCGTCCGGGGACCGGCTGCGGCTGTACGCGGGCGCCGGTGTGGTGGCCGCCTCGGACCCGGCGGCCGAGACCGCCGAGACCGCCGCGAAGTTCCGTACCTTCCTGCGCGCCGTGGGGGCATCGCTGTGACCGTGAACGACGTGACCGCGGACGCTGTGACCGTGAGCGCTGTGACCGCGGACGACGTGTCCTGCCAGGCCGCGCCCGAGGACGACGCGCCCCTGTGGCCCGCCGAGTTCGCCGAGCGCTACCGCGCCGCCGGCTACTGGCGCGGCGAGACCCTGGGCGGCATGCTCCGCGAGCGGGCCGCCGCCCACCCGGACCGGGTGGCGCTGGTGGACCCGGCGGGCGGCCCCGACGGCGGCCGCCGGGCCTGGACGTACGGCGAACTCGACGCGCGGGCCGACCGGATGGCCGCCGGGTTCGCGGCCCGGGGTATCGCGGCGGGCGACAAGGTGGTGGTACAGCTGCCGAACACCGCCGAGTTCTTCGAGGTGGTCTTCGCCCTCTTCCGGATCGGGGCGCTGCCGGTGTTCGCGCTGCCCGCCCACCGGCAGGCGGAGATCGGCTACTTCTGCTCCTTCACCCAGGCCGCGGCCTACGTCGGGCCGGGCCGGCTCGCCGGTTTCGACCACCGGGAGCTGGCGGCGGCCGTCCGCGCCGAGGTCCCCGGGCTGCGGCTGGTTTTCATCGCGGACCCGGACCCGGGCCCGTTCACGGCGCTCGCCGAGGTACCCGTCGACCCGCCCGCCGGCCGGGAGGCGCTGGACGCGGCCGGACCGCAGCCGGGGGACATCGCCTTCCTCCAGCTGTCCGGCGGCAGCACCGGCGTGCCCAAGCTGATCCCCCGCACCCATGACGACTACCTGTACTCGGTGCGCGGCTCCAACGAGATCTGCGCCGTGACCGACGCCTCCGTGTACCTGGTGGCGCTGCCCGCCGCGCACAACTTCCCGCTGTCCTCGCCCGGTTCGCTGGGCGCGCTGTACGCGGGCGGCCGCGTGGTGATGTGCCCGCAGCCCGCGCCGGAGACGGCGTTCCCGCTGATCGAGCGGGAGGGCGTGACGATCACCGGGCTGGTGCCGCCGCTGGCCCTGCTGTGGACGGAGGCCGCCGCCGCGACCCCGCACGACCTCGGCAGCCTGGACGTGCTGCTGGTGGGTGGCGCCAAGTTCTCCGACGAGGCGGCCCGCCGCACCGGCCCCGCCCTCGGCTGCCGGCTCCAGCAGGTCTTCGGGATGGCCGAGGGCCTGGTCAACTACACGCGGCTGGACGACCCCGACGAGCTGGTGAACACCACGCAGGGCCGCCCGATCTCCGAGGCGGACGAGATCCGCATCGTGGACGACGAGGACCACGAGGTCCCCGAGGGCGCCACCGGCCACCTGCTGACCCGCGGCCCCTACACCATCCGCGGCTACTGGCGGGCCCCCGAGCACAACACGCGCTCCTTCACCGCCGACGGCTTCTACCGCACGGGCGACATCGTCCGCGCCCTGCCCAGCGGCCACCTGGTCGTGGAGGGCCGGGCCAAGGACCAGATCAACCGGGGCGGCGAGAAGATCGCCGCCGAGGAGGTGGAGAACCACATCCTCGCCCACCCGTCGGTGCACGACGCGAACGTGGTCGCCGAACCGGACCCGTACCTCGGCGAGCGGACCTGCGCGTACGTGATCCTACGCGCCGGCGCCGAGCCGCTGCGGCCCGCCGCCGTGAAGTCCTTCCTGCGCGGACGCGGCCTGGCCGGCTACAAGGTGCCGGACCGGGTGGAGTTCGTCGCCGCCTTCCCCACCACGGGGGTGGGCAAGGTCTCCAAGAAGGACCTGCGCGCCGCCGCCACCGCCGAGAGCGCCGGTACGCCGGAACCCGCGCCCCGGCCCTGACCCGGCCGCGGGCCCTCTCCCGCCCCGGCCCCACCGGCCCCGCCGGCCCCGCCGTTGTCGCCGCCCGACCGAGAACCGAACGGAACACCGAACGCCATGAGCCTGCCCCGTATCGACGCCTACGCCCTGCCCTCCGAGGACGGCCTGCCCGCCAACCGGGTGGACTGGAAGCCGGACCCGGCCCGCTCCGTCCTGCTCGTGCACGACCTCCAGAACCACTTCCTGTCGGCCTACGGCGAGGGCTCCCCGACCGTCGACGCCCTGCTCGGCTCGGTCGCCCGGCTGCGCGCCGAGGCCGACCGGGCCGGGGTCCCGGTGCTGTGGACCGCCCAGCGCGGCGGCCAGAGCGCCGAGGAGCGCGGCCTCCAGCAGGACTTCTGGGGGCCGGGGCTGCCCGCCGACCCGGTGGCGGAGGCCATCCCGGAAGCGGTGGCCCCCGCGTCTGCGGACAGCGTGCTCACGAAGTGGAAGTACAGCGCGTTCGTCCGTACCGACCTGGCCGAGCGGATGGCGGAGCTCGGCCGCGACCAGCTGGTCATCACGGGCGTCTACGCGCACATCGGGGTGCTGCTGACGGCGGCCGACGCGTGGATGCGCGACATCCAGGCGTTCGTGGTGGCCGACGCCGTCGCGGACTTCTCCGAGCGCGAGCACCGGATGGCCCTGGAGTACGCGGCCGGCCGGTGCGCCCATGTCACCACCGCCGACCGGGTCGCCGCCGCCTGGTGAGACCGGGCCGCTCCGCCCCGCGCCTCCCCCGACCGCTCATCTCCCCCGTCCCCCTTGAGGAGTTCCCCATGTCCGAGCGTCTCTCCGCCGCCCAGCCCTACGCCCTGGGCCTGTTCCGCATCGTGATCGGCCTGCTGTTCGCCTGCCACGGAGCCGCCTCGCTCTTCGGCGTGCTGGGCGGCGCGCACGGCGGGGGCACCGTGCCCACCGGGGCGTGGCCGGGCTGGTACGCGGCGGTGATCCAGCTGGTGTGCGGCGGTCTGGTGCTGCTGGGCGCCGGTACCCGGAGCGCGGCCTTCCTGGCCTCCGGGTCCATGGCGTACGCCTACTTCGTCGAGCACCAGGCCGAGGCCCTGTGGCCGCTGCAGAACCACGGCGAGTCCTCCGCGATGTTCTGCTGGGCCTTCCTGCTGCTGGTGTTCACCGGTCCGGGCGCCTTCGCCGCGGACCGGCTGGTCAAGGCCGGGGCCGGGCGCCGGGCGGATGGCGACGCCACCGGCCCGGCCGCGACCGCGCGCGCCTGACCGCGCCTCAGAGCATCCGGTCCGCGTGCTGCTGCACGTAGGAACCGGGGGTCCGGCCGAAGTACCGGCGGAAGGCGAGGATGAATCCGTTGGTGCTGACGAAGCCGACCTGCGCGGCCACCAGACCCACCAACTGACCCTGCCCCAGCAGGTACAGGGCGTGGTTCAGCCGCAGCCGGGTGCGCCACTCGGAGAAGGCCATGCCGGTCTCCGCGCGGAACGCCCGGCGCAGGCTGGTGGAGCTGGTGTAGAGCTCGGCCGCCCACTGGGTGGCCGTCCGGCCGTCGCTCGGGTCGCGGGCGAGGCCCCGGGCCACCGCGAGGGCGGCCGGGCTGACCGGCTGCGGCAGCGGCAGGCTGTCGGGGTGCGCGGCGGACAGCGCGGCGAACGCCTTCGGGTCGTCCGGCTCGGCGGTGCTGCTGCGCATCCGGCCCAGCAGCAGGGCGCGTTGGGCGTCCGTGACGTTGACCGGGGTGGGTTCGGTGTAGGGCAGCTCGAACAGCCCGGCGTCGAAGGACTCCGACACCACCACCGCGTCCGGCGCGAAGCGGGCGCTGTGCACGACGCCGGCCGGCAGCCACAGGGCGACGGACGCGGTCAGTTCGTGGTCCCGGCCGAGCGCGGACACGGTGATCCGGCCGAGCGGCACGTAGAGGAACTGGTGGAAGTCGTGGACGTGCGGCGGGTGTCCGCCGACGGTGATGTAGTTCTCGTCCGCGAGGACCGGCGGCCCGGGTGGTACGGCGCGCTCGGGCGGCCGGCTCGCGGCCGGCGCGGGCCTGGGGCGCGGGCGCGGCGGGGTCGAGCGCCGCGCGGTGTCGATCGTCGTGTGCGGGGTCATCGTGCTCATGTAATCCCTCCCGTTCGTGGCAGGGCCCGAATCTGACCCCTGACTGCGATCGGTCTGCCTCCGGCATTGGACCGACTGCCACTGCGGTAAGGCTAACCTAAGTTCCGTCCAGTGGAACCCGGTGAGGAGCCTCCGTACCCCCATGAATCCCTCCGCCCCGCCGGTGGCGGCGTCGGCGCCACCCGTGGCACACACCCGTGCCGCCCGTGGTGCCCCGGTCGCGCTGCTCGCCTGCCTGATCCTGTCGGTGGTGGTCGTCGCCGGCATCGGCCTCGGCGCCCGCGACATCCCGCCGATGTCCGTCGTACGGATCCTGTTCGACCCCTTCGGCACCGGCTACGACCACGACGTGCTGTGGACCGAGCGGATCCCGCGCACCCTGCTCGGCCTGATCGTCGGCGCCGCCCTCGGCGCGTCCGGCCTGGTCATGCAGGCCCTGACGGTCAATCCGCTGTCGGACCCCGGGATCCTCGGGGTGCAGCAGGGGGCCGCGCTGTTCGTGGTGCTCGGCATCCTGGTCCTGGACGTCAACGACGCGAGCGGGTTCTTCTGGCTGGCCCTGGTCGGCTCGGCCCTCACCGCGGCCGTCGTGTACCTGATCGGCACCCGGACCCGGGCCGGCAGCAGTACCCTCGGCCTGGTCCTGGCCGGGGTGGCGGTGGCGGCGCTGCTCGCCTCCGTGGTGACCCTGCTGGTGGTCCGCGACGAGGTGGTCTTCTCCTCGCTGCGGTTCTGGTCGGTGGGGCAACTCGCCGGGCGCAGCGCGGTACTGGACGAGATCGCGCCGTTCGCGCTGGCCGGGCTGCTGCTCGTGCTGCCGCTGGGGCGCACCCTGAACGTGCTCGCCCTCGGCGAGGACACCGCCCGCGGGCTGGGCGTACGGGTCGAGCGGGCGCAGCTGGCGGGCGCCGCGGTCGCGGTGCTGCTGTGCGCGGCCGCCACTGCCGCCGTCGGGCCGGTGGCCTTCGTCGGGCTGGTCGCCGCCCATGTGGCGCGCATGCTCGTCGGCTCCGACCACCGCTGGTCGCTGCCGCTGTCCATGGCGTGCGGGGCGATCCTGCTGGTCGGCGCGGACACGGCGGGCCGGCTGATCCTGGACCACGGCGAGGTGCAGGTGTCGGTGATGACCGGCATCGTCGGAACGCCGTTCTTCGTGTGGCTGGCCCGCCGCCGCGACCTGGTGCGGATGTGAGGAACATGCCCGACAACCCCGTGACCACGGCGGGTTCCGCGCCGACGACTGCCCCGGCTCCGCCGGCCGAGGCCGTACGCACCGCACCCGCACCCCGCAAGGACCTCGCGCCCACGCCCGGCGGTCCGGCCGCCACCGCCGCGCTGCTGGGCGCCGCCCGGCGCGCGGCGAACCGGCGGCTCACCCTGGCCTGGGTACTGCTGCTCCTGCTGCTGCTCGGCCTGCTGGTGGCCTCCCTGCTGCTGGGCGGGCTGCGCAACTTCGGCCTCGGAGACGTGCTGCCGGCCGCCTTCGGGATGCGTACCGGGATCTCCGACTACGTGATCCACCGCATCCGGCTGCCCCGGGCCCTGGCGGCCCTGCTGGGCGGCGCCCTCTTCGGGCTGGCCGGCGCGCTCTACCAGCGGCTGGTGCGCAACCCGCTGGCCACCCCGGACATCGTCGGTGTCTCGGCCGGCGCCGGCGCGGGCGCGGTCACCGTACTGCTCCTGCTGCCGGCCGTCCCGCTCGGGGTGGAAGCGGCCGCCGTGGGCGGGGCGTTCGCCCTGGTCGGCGCGGTGATCGCGCTCAGCCGGCAGGGCGGCAAGGTGGACACCTACCGGCTGGTCATCATCGGTATCGGCCTGGCCGCGGTGTGCACCGCCTATACGAACTACCTGTTCACCATGGCCGGCAAGCAGGGCCTGAGCCAGGTGATGCGCTGGCTGATCGGCAGCGTCAGCGGCGCCACCTGGGACGGGGTGACCACCCTCGCGGTGGCCATGGCGGTGTGCGCGGTGTGCACGGTGCCCGTGCACCGGGCGCTCTCCGCGCTCTCCCTCGGGGACGAGCTGGCCGCCGGACTGGGCTCCCGCGTGGGCGGGGCCCGTACGGCCGCGCTGCTGCTCGGCGCGGCCGCGGCGGCGCTGGCGACCAGTGTCACCGGGCCCATCGCCTTCGTGTCCCTGGTCAGCGGTCCCATCGCGGCCCGGCTGGTCGGCGGGGACCGGGCGCTCGTCCTGTCCCCCGCGGTCGGCGCGGCGATCGTGCTCGGCGCCGATGTGATGGCCCAGCACGGTCCGCTGATCTCCCCGGTGCCCACCGGGGCCGTCACGGCGCTGGTCGGCGCCCCCTACTTCGTCCTGCTGATCCTGCGCCGCGGGCAAGGAGCCCCCTCATGAGCCACCCCGTCACCGATCTCCCCGCCCCGCCGGCCCTCGCGGCCCGCGCGGTGACCGCGGGCTACGACGGACGGACCGTCGTCGACGCGCTGTCGCTGGAGATCGAGCCCGGCCGGATCACCGCCCTGGTCGGCCCCAACGCCTGCGGCAAGTCCACCCTGCTCAAGTCGCTGGCCCGGCTGCTGCCGGTGGCCTCCGGCTCGGTGCTCCTGGACGGCCGGGACATCCACGCCCTCCCCACCCGGGAGGTGGCCCGCCGGCTCGGCATCCTGCCGCAGACCCCGATCGCCCCCGAGGGCATCACCGTCGGGGACCTGGTCCGCCGCGGCCGCCACCCGCACCAGCGGTTCGGGCAGCGCAGCAGCCCGGCCGAGGACCTGATCGTCGCCGAGGCACTGGAGGCCACCGGGACCGCCGAACTCATCGGCCGGCCCGTGGACCAGCTCTCCGGCGGCCAGCGGCAGCGGGTGTGGATCGCCCTGGCCCTGGCCCAGGAGACCCCCACCCTGCTGCTCGACGAACCCACGACCTACCTCGACATCGCGCACCAGATCGAGGTCATGGACCTGCTCGCCGACCTGAACGAGCAGACCGGCCGGACCATCGTCCTGGTCTCCCACGATCTCAACCAGGCCGCCCTGTACGCCTCGACGATCGTCGCCCTGCGCGACGGCCGGATCGCCGCGCAGGGCAGCCCGTCCGAGGTCCTCACCGAGCAGACCGTCGCCGAGGTGTTCGGCCTGGACTGCATCGTCGTCCCCCACCCCCGTACCGACCGGCCGCAGATCTTCCCTCTCGGCCGCCGGCACCGCTGATCCCGCATAGGAGAACCACCCTTGTCCACGTACACCAGAACCCGCACCTCCGCCGCCCGTCGCGTCCGGCGCGCCGCCACCGCCACGGCCGCCGCGCTGTCGCTGACCCTGCTCGCCGCCTGCGGCGGGGGCACGGAGGACAAGGGCTCGGACAAGCCGGCCGGGGCCTCCGCCGACGCCGGCGCCTTCAAGGCCGTCAGCCAGAAGAACGCCTGGGGCACCACCGAGGTGAAGAAGAAGCCCCTCAAGGTCGCCACCGTCTCCGACGGCGACACCTCCATCGCGCTCGCGCTCGGCATCGTCCCGGTGATCACCCCGGACGTGGAGGACGGCTCCCCCGTACCGCAGTTCAAGCAGCGGGCGATCGATGGCCTCAAGGCCGGCAAGCTCAAGACCTACGACGACACCGACGGCACCGCCTACGAGGCCATCGCCGCCGAGGCCCCCGACATCATCCTGGGCATGAACACCTGGGAGATGGACAAGGACTACGAGAAGCTGGCGCCGATCGCGCCCGTCGTCACCTACACCGACAAGCCGCAGGCCGACACCCTCACCTGGCAGGAACGCCTGCGCCGGGCCGCCCAGGCCCTGGGCCTGGAGTCCAAGGCCGAGGAGGTGATCGCGGCCAACGACAAGACCACCGCCGACGCGGCCGCCGCGCACCCCGAGTTCAAGGGCAAGAAGTACACCTACGCGGTCGTGCACCCCGAGCAGATCAGCTTCATGTCCTACGAGGCCCAGGACCCGGGCATCTTCGAGAAGCTCGGCTTCGTCAAGACCGACAAGGCGAAGAACTACGCGCCCGACAAGAACGGCGTGAGCATGGAGAACCTGGACCAGCTCGACGCCGACGTCCTCCTCGTCACCTACCCGTTCGGCGACCGCGGCGTGATCAGCCCGACCGAGCTGGAGGGCAACAAGCTGTTCCAGTCGCTGAACGCCGTCAAGGGCAAGCACTTCGCGGTGGTGCCCTCGGACAACAACCTCGCCTCCGCCATCGCCTACCCCGACGCGCTGAACGCGCCCTGGGCCACCGAGCAGCTGACCCCGCTGCTGGCGAAGGCCGTGGCCGGCAGCTGAGCCGTACGGTGGCCGCCCGGCCGGACCCGTGGGGGGTCCCGCCGGGCGGCGCCCGCGTACGCCGCCCCTTCCGCGCGCCCGAGGGCGCGCCCCATCCGTGTGCAATCCGAGGAGCCCCTGCATGTCCAGCCGCAACCCCCGTTCCGTCGTCACCTTTCCCATCGTGCTGCGGGAGCTGACGGTGCTGCGTGTCACCGACGTGACCCCGGGCATGCGGCGGCTCACCCTCGGCGGCCCGCAGCTCGGCGCGTTCCGCAAGGACGGCCTCGACCTGCCGGAGCTGAGCAGCGAGGGCTTCGACGACCACGTGAAGTTCTTCTTCGCCGAGGAGGGCGCGGACGCCCCCGTACTGCCGGGGCAGAACGTCTCCAGCCTCGACTGGCCGGCCGACGCCCGGCCGCTCACCAAGGACTACACGCCGGTGCGCTACGACCCGGCCGCCGGTGAGATCGACTTCGACTTCGTCAACCACGCCGGCGGTGTGGCCTCGTCCTGGGCGCAGAGTGCCGAGCCGGGCGATGTCACCTGGATCGCCGGCCCCAAGATGTCCCACCGCCACCCCGAGGGCGCCGACTGGCTGCTCGTCATCGGTGACGAGACCGCGCTGCCCGCGATCGGCCGCTGGCTGGCCGAGATGCCCGAGGGCACCCGCGCCCGGGTGTTCATCGAGGTCGGCGAGGAGAGCCACCGGCAGGAGCTGCCGACCCGGGCGGACGCCGAGATCACCTGGCTGGTGCGCGACGGCGCCCCGGCGGGCACCACCGACCTGCTGGAGTCCGCGGTCCGCGCGATGGAGTGGCTGCCGGGCACCGTGTTCGCGTGGGCGGCCGGCGAGAGCGTCACCCTCAAGGGCATCCGCCGCCACCTGGCCGTGGACCGCGCGGTGCCCCGCGAGCAGACCCACATCACCGGCTACTGGCGGCGCACCGAGGCGCCCGCCGCCAAGGCCCCGGCGGACACCGCGAACACCGCGGACACCGCCGCCGTGCTCGCGGCGGGCACCGCCGAGCCCGAGCCGGAGGAGACCGACCCGCACGACCGGCTGCACGAACTCACCGACCTGGCCCCGGGCCTGGCCATCCGCGCCGCCGTGACCGTCGGCCTGGTCGACCTGGTCTGGCAGGGCGCCCGCACGGCCGAGGAGCTGGCCGACCTCTCCGGCACCGACCGGCGGACCCTGGCCGCGCTGCTCGCCTACCTGGTGGAGCTGGAGGTGTTCTCGGCCGACGCCGACGGCTACCGGCTGACCCCGGTCGGCGAGGAACTCGTCGAGGACGACCACTCGTTGGAGGAGTACGATCTGCGGGGCGCCCACGCCGCGCTGGATCTCTCGCTGTCCGGCCTGCATGAGACCCTGCGCACCGGCCGCGCGGGCTACCGTACGGCCTCCGGCGCCCCGCTGGCCGTGGCCATGGCCGCGGACGAACGGCTCGGCGCGTCCGCGCGGGAGGCCGTGGAGGACGAGGCGCTGTGGATCGCCCCCGGCGTGCGCACCGGCTACGACTGGGCCGCGGCCGGATCGGTGACCCTGGCCGGCCCCGGCGCGGGCGCCGTCGCGGGCAGCCTGGCGGCGGCCTTCCCGGAGCTGCGGGTCGCGGTGGCCGGGCTGCCCTCGGCCCTGCGCACGGTCGCGGACCGGGTGCTGGAGACGGCCGTGCGCGACCGGGTACGGCTGCTGCCCACCAGCGGTCCGGTCCCCGCGGGCGACCGTACCGTCCTGCTGTGCCGGCTGCTGGAGCAGCTGCCGGACGAGGACGCGGTGCTCGCGCTGCGCGAGAACGCGGCGGCCGTCGGCGAGGGCGGGGCGCTGCTGCTGGTGGAGCAGGTCGAGGGGGCGGAGGGCATCGCGGTGGACACCGAGGCGGCCCTGCACCACCTGCGGCTGAAGGCGGCGTTCGGCTCGGGCGTGCGCACCGAGGGCGACTTCGAGCGGCTGGCCGCCCTGGCGGGGCTGCGGATCGGCGCGCGCCGCGACATCGGCTGGGACCACCGCATGTGGGAGCTGACGGCGGCCCGCTGACGGTACGCCCTCAGCCGCGTCCGGCGGAGTCCTCGCTGATGGTGAAGAGGGCTCCGGCGGTGTCGCGGAGGGTGACGCGGCGGTGGGTCGGGGAGGGCCGTACGGGGGTCACCGCGGCCCCGCCGCGCCGGACCGCCTCGTCCACCGCCGCGTCGAGATCGGCCACGGCGAAGTGGACGTGCCAGCGGGGCCGCACCTGCGGATCGGGGGCGTCCTCCACGGCGCCGGCGTCGATCCGGGCCACGGTCTGGTTGCCCCGGCGCACCACCACGTGGTCGTGCTCGTAGGCCACGTCGCAGCAGCCGGGCCGGTCGCAGGCCCAGTCCAGGACCTCCCCGTAGAAGACGGCGGCGGCGAAGGCGTCGCGGGTGCTGAGCTCCACCCACGCCGCCGTGTCCTCCCGGCCGGCGTTCCACGCCTGGACCACCTCGCCCTCCCAGAAGCCGAAGACCGCGCCGTACGGGTCGGCGGCCAGGGAGGCGCGGCCGGTGGGCAGGGCCAGCGGCCCGATCGCCATGGTGGCGCCGCGTTCGCGGATCCGGGCGGCGGTCACCTCGGCGTCGTCGACGGCGAAGTACGGGGTCCAGGCGGTCGGCACCCCGAGCTTGGGGGTGAGCGCCCCGACGGAGGCCACGGGCCGGCCCCCCAGCAGGGCCACCCGGAAGTTCTCGCCGATGCGGGTGGTGCGGAAGGTCCAGCCCAGCACCGCGGAGTAGAACTCCTGCGCCTGTGCCAGGTCGGGGGTCGCGAGATTGACCCAGCAGGGAGCGCCGAACACCTCTCGGCTGGTCGTGGTCATGTGCGCCGCCTCCGATCACCGGACCGGGGTCCGGTCCCTCCGCAGGGCGCGTGCCCCACCCGACCCACTCCTAACACAGCGGGAGGAAACGGGCCATTCCCGCCACGCGGGCGGGCGCGCGGGCGCGCGGGCGCCGCTCAGCGGGCCCCGGCCCCCGGATGCGGTACGGGCGCGTGGCCCGGGGCGGGCGCGTGGCCCGGGGCGGGCGGCAGGCGGTGGGCGGCCACCGTCTCCTCGGCGGCGACGAGCGCGCCGTGCGCGTTGCGCTGCCCCATCAGGACGCACAGCGTGTACGCCGCGTCCTCCAGGGCGGCCCGCAGCGACGGGTCGTCGGGCGCGGCCAGGGTACGGCGGCGCGCGGCCCGCAGCCGGTTCAGGTGCCGGCGCAGCGCGTACGGGTCCGGGCGCGGGCCCGCCGGGGCCGGAGCCGGGGCCGACGGCGGGGTCCGGGCGTGCCCGATCTCCGCCCGCAGGGCCTGCCCGCACACCGGGTCCACCTCCTCGTCGGGGTGGGCACAGCCGGCGATCACCGCCCGCGCCATGAGCCGCGGGGTGACCCCGGCCGCGCGGGCGGCGTTGCCGAGGACCCGGCGGGCGGTCTCGGCGGTGCACGGGACCAGGGCCATGACCATCCCGGTGGCGCGGGCCAGCTCGGCCCGGGCCCCGGCGTCCTCGGCGGCGCCGGGCATGCCGGGCGTGCCGGTCCCGCCGGGTGCGGGGCGGGGGCCTCGGGGTTCCTGGATCATCCGTCCGCTCCTCGGGTCCGGTCGGGGTGGTCCCGCTGTGTAGCACCCGCGTCCCGGGCGCCCGGCCCGTACACGCGGGTGTCCGGAAACAGTCCGCCCGATGGGGTGAGGCGGTGCGCGGGCCGTTGACCCCGGGACACACGCGCGCCCCGCGACGGCGCCCCGGCGTCGTCGCGGGGCGCGGCCCCGAGCGGTGGTGGATCTCAGGTGTGCAGGCGGCTGTTCGCCCCGTCGTGGCCGTCCGCGCTCTCGTCGTCGAACCAGTAGTCACCGGCCGCGAGGTAGCGGAAGGAGTGCGTGACCTTGGCGGGCAGCGCCACCGTCACCGCGCGCATGCCGTCGGGCCGGGGTGCGAGCACGTGGGTGCCCGGCTGCCAGCCGTTGAAGGTGCCCACGACGCTGACGGGGCCGGGCGGGTCGCCCTCGGGCAGCACGAAAGTGACATCGGTGGTGTTCTTCCGACGCTGTCGTTCCAGCATGAAGTGCTCCTTCTGCGTCCAGGACGGCCCCGCGTTTTCCGGAGGTCATCCTGACCGGCCCGCGCCGCCCCGGCCCGCGACCCGCCGGAGCGAGGGCCTCGTCACCCGTCCGGACGGGGCGTACCGTCACTTAACCTCACGGAACCGACAGAGCACCGGAAGGGAAAGAAGTCATGCCTTCTCGCCTCAACCCGTACCTCAACTTCGACGGGGACGCCCGGCAGGCCATGGAGTTCTACCAGGAGGTCTTCGGCGGCACCCTCGCCCTCAACACCTACGGCGACCTCGGCGGGCAGCCGGCCGGGGAGACGGCGGACCGGATCATGCACGGCATGCTCGAAACCTCCGCCGGCTTCACCCTCATGGGCGCGGACAACCCGCCCGGGACCCCGCACCGGCCGGGGAACGACGTCTCGGTGAGTCTCAGCGGCGACGACTCGGCGGAGCTGCGCGGCTACTGGGACCGGCTCTCCGCCGACGGCACGGTGATGGTGCCGCTGGAGAAGCAGATGTGGGGCGACGTGTTCGGCATGTGCGCGGACCGCTTCGGCGTCAGCTGGCTCGTCAACATCAGCGGCACGGAGGGCTGACGGATCCGGTCCGCCATCGTCCACGGTGGCGGACCGGACGCCCGCTCTTGGACACCGAGGCAGCTGCCTCCCGGCCCCCGCTCCAGGATGATCGACTCTCCGCCCCGCCCTCGATCCCGGGAGTCCAGCCCATGTCCGACATCACCGTGCGGCCCGTACACGCCGGGGACTTCGCGCAGTGGCGCGCCCTGTACCGCGGTTACGCCGACTTCTACCGGGTCGAGCAGACCGAGGAGGCGGCCGCCACCGTGTGGTCGTGGGTGAACGATCCCGGCCACGAGGTCGGCGCGCTCGTCGCGGAGGACGCGGAGGGCCGGCTGCTGGGCCTGGCGCACTACCGCCCCTTCGCCCGGCCGCTGTCCGCCACGGTCGGCTGCTTCCTGGACGACCTGTTCGTCGCCCCGGAGCACCGGGGCTCCGGAGCCGCGGACCGGCTGCTCGGGGCCCTGAGCGCGCTCGCGGCGGAGCGCGGCTGGAGCGTGGTCCGCTGGATCACCGCCGACGACAACCACCGGGCGCGGGCCAAGTACGACCAGGTGGCCACGCGCACCATGTGGGTCACGTACGACATGGCCCCCGCCGCGCGCGCCTGAGGCCGGTCCTTACCGGGCCCGTCCGTACCGGGCCCGCCGCCCGGGTCAGCCGCAGCGCAGAGCCGCGTACAGGTCCAGCTTGTGGTCCAGGCGGGACAGGTCGCGGCCCGTCAGGAGCTCCACCCGCTCGATGCGGTAGTGCACGGTGTTGACGTGCAGGTGCAGCGCCTCCGCCGTGCGCGCCCAGGAGCAGTTCTTGGCCAGGAAGACCTCCAGGGTCTCCCGCAGCATGCCGTCACCGAGCGCGCCGAGGATCCGGGCGGCGAACACCGAGCGGACCTCCGGCGGCACCCCGCCCATCAGCTCCCCGAGGGAGTCCAGCCGCTCCACCTCGCGCACCGGCGTCTCCTCGTCCGCCGCCGTCAGCGCGAACCGGGCCTGCTGCAGCGAGGCCCGCAGCCCCTCGGCTCCGGCCGCCGGCGCGCCGATGCCCAGCCGGAGCCCCGCCCCGGGCTCCGCGCACCGCAGCAGCAGCGGCCATGCGGAACGCAGCCCGTCCACCGCGCCGGCCCCGGCGGCGGGGTCCTCGTACAGCACGGCCACCACTCGGCCCACGGCGTACGCGGCGCCCTCCAGGTGGCGCAGGGCCTCGGCCAGGGCCTCGCCGGAGGTGGCGGCCAGGACCCGGTACGGGCCGCCCGCGGGCAGTCCGGCGGCGGCCAGCGCCTCGTCGAGCACGCCGGTGTCGGACGCCTCGGCCTCCAGGGCGTCGACGAGTTCCCGCCCGGCCCGAAGCCCGGCGGCGGACCGGCGGCCCTGCGCCTCGCGGCACCGGGCGAGCACATCCGCGATCTCGTGCAGCACGCGCGGAGGCACCGCGTCCGCGTCGGGCACGTACAGGCGCCAGGCGTCGTACGGGGAGCCCTCCGCCTCGATCCGCACCCGGACGCCGTCCCGCCCGGCGGAGTCCGCCGCCCGCGGGGCGGGCAGCACGGGGGCCGACGGGGTGCGGGCGACGGTGCGGCCGCTGGCGGTGAGCAGATAGCAGTCGACCCGTCCCAGGTGGGCGCAGGCCCGGTCGAGGAGTTCGGCGGGACCGGCGCCCTCCTCCACGAGGCGGCTCAGTTCGCCGCGCACGATCTCCGGCAGCGCGAAGAGCCGGGTGGGGCGGCGGCTGAGGTCCCCCCACTGGCGCAGGTACACGGCCTCGGTCACCGCGCGGAAGCTGGTCCGCGCGGGCACGGCCACCAGCGGCACCCGGTGGGCCCGGCAGGCGTCCACCAGCGCGTCGGGGACCCCGCCGTGGGTCTCCACACCGGCCAGCAGCGCGGTGGCTCCGGCGTCGGCGAGGGCGGAGACGAAGCGGTCCGCCTTGGCCGGGTCCCCGTCGGCCCACCACACGAGCCCGCTCAGGACGAGTTCTCCGGGGCCGAGGAAGCGGCCCGGCTCCTCCAGGTCCGTGGCGGTGACACCGACGACCTCTTGGCCGAGAAGGGTCTCTTCGCCCCAGAGCAGGCTGAGGCCGAGGCTGTCGAGCTGGAGCAGGTCGAGGACGTGCACGGCGGGGACTCCTTGCGATGAACTCCACCCACATTCGCGAGGTGAATACAGGCTTGGACATAGTAAATGCTAGGCGAAGCCGCCTCTTGGGCTCTTGGTCAATCCTCCAGACAGTGGCCTGCCGGAGTCGTCGGATTCCGTGTCCGGGACCAGTCGTCGCGCCCCCTCCGCCCTTGCTTCACTGGCGGAAACCCCTCGGTCAGGCCGGAAAGGCTGGTGGCGCGAATTGGATCTCAACACGGTGCTCGACGTGCGCGACGCGCGCCGCCGGGAGCCCTGGCGTCCGGGCGACGCCTGGCTCGGCGGGGGCACGTACCTCTTCTCCGAGCCGCAGCCGCACATCCGCCGCCTGGTCGACCTGTCCCGGATGGGCTGGCCGCCGCTGTCCTGGCAGCCCGACGGCTCCCTGGACATCGCCGCGACCTGCACGATCACCGAGCTGTCGCGGTTCGCCCGGACCCTGCCGGTGACCGCCGCCCCGCTGTTCGAGCAGTGCTGCCGGGCCTTCCTCGCCAGCTTCAAGATCTGGAACATGGCCACCGTCGGCGGGAACCTCTGCAACGGCCTGCCCGCCGGCCCGATGATCTCCCTCACGGCCGCCCTCGACGGCACCGTCCTCCTCCAGGGGCAGGACGGCGCCACCCGCCGGCTGCCCGTCGTGGACTTCATCCGCGGCGCCGGGGTGAAGGACCTGCACGACGGCGAGCTGCTGCGGTCCGTGCGGCTGCCGCCGAACGCGCTGGGCTTCCGTACCGCCTTCCGGCAGGCGTCGCTCTACGGGCTCGGGCGCTCCGGCGTGCTCGTCATCGGCGCCTGCGACCCGGCCGACGGCTCCCTCGCCGTCACCGTCAGCGCGGCCACCACCCGCCCCTTCCGCTTCTGGTTCGCGCTGCCGCCCACCGCCGCCGAGCTGCGTACGGCGGTCGACGGCGGGGTCCGGCCCGAGGAGTGGTTCGACGACATCCACGGACTGCCCGCGTGGCGGCGGCACATGGCCCTGCGCCTGGCCGAGGAGATCCGCCGCGAGCTGACCACGGAGGGACAGCGATGACGTACGAGATCGAGATCAACCGGCAGCGCTTCGAGGCCGAGCCGCGCGCCGGCCAGTGCCTGCGGACCTATCTGCGCGAGCGCGGCTGGTTCGGCGTGAAGAAGGGCTGCGACCAGGGCGACTGCGGCGCCTGCACGGTCCACGTGGACGGGCAGCCCGTGCACAGCTGCCTCTACCCGGCGGTGCGCGCGGAGGGCCGTTCCGTGACCACGGTGGAGGGGCTGGCCCGGCCCGGCGGGGAACTGCACCCGGCGCAGAAGCAGTTCCTGGACGCGCAGGGCTTCCAGTGCGGCTTCTGCACGGCCGGTTTCCTGATGACCACGGCCGCCCTCCAGGCGGAGGAGGGTACCGCCCACGACGACGGCAAGCTCCAGGACCTGCCCCGCGCCTTCAAGGGCAACATCTGCCGCTGTACGGGCTACCGGGCCATCGAGGACGCGGTGCGCGGGGTCCGGCACACCGAGCTCCCCGAGGCGGGGCAGGCGGTGGGCAGGTCCCTGGGCGCGCCCGCCGGACCGCTCGTGGTCACCGGTACCGCCCGCTACACCTTCGACGTGGAGGTGCCGGGGCTGCTGCACATGAAGCTGCTGCGCTCCCCGCACCCGCACGCCCGGATCGTCTCCATCGACACCACCGAGGCCCTCCAGGTCCCGGGCGTGCACGCCGTGTTCACCCACCACGACGCGCCCGCCCACCTGTACTCCTCGGCCCGGCACGAGCACCCCACCGAGGACCCGATGGACACCCGGGTCCTGGACGACGTGGTCCGCTTCGTGGGCCAGCGGGTGGCGGCCGTGGTGGCCGACAGCGAGCAGGCGGCCGAGGAGGGCTGCCGCCGCGTGGCCGTCACGTACGAGGAACTGCCGTACGTCATCGACCCGGAGGAGGCGATGCTGCCGGGGGCGCCCGTCCTGCACGACAAGGGCCCGGAGTCGGGGATCTTCCGCGCGGAGAACAACGTATGCGGCGAGGTCCACCACACGATCGGGGACATGGAGCGGGGGTACGCCGAGGCGGACGTGGTCCACGAGGAGACCTTCCAGACCCAGCGCGTGCAGCACGCCAGCCTGGAGACCCACGGCAGCGTCGCCTATTTCGAGCCCAAGGAGGACGGTGACGGGGAGCGGATCACCGTCCGCTCCTCCACCCAGGCGCCGTTCCTGACCCGGCGGGCGCTGTGCGCGCTCTACGACCTGAACGAGGACGAGGTCCGCGTGGTCGCGGGCCGGGTGGGCGGCGGCTTCGGCGGCAAGCAGGAGATGCTGACCGAGGACATCGTGGTGCTGGCCGCGCTGAGGCTGCGCCGGCCGGTGAAGCTGGAGTTCACCCGGGCCGAGCAGTTCTACGGGGCCACCACCCGCCACCCGTTCAAGATCACCATCAAGGTGGGCGCCAAGGCGGACGGCACCCTCACCGCGCTGCGCATCCGGGTCCTCGCCAACACCGGCGCCTACGGCAACCACGGCCCGGCGGTGATGTTCCACAGCGTCGGCGAGTCCTTCGCCGTGTACAAGGCGCCGAACAAGGAGGTGGAGGCGTACTCCGTCTACACCAACGGCGTCCCGGCGGGCGCCTTCCGCGGCTACGGCCTGGGCCAGGTCCTCTTCGCCCTCGAATCGGTGATGGACGAGCTCGCCCTCCGGCTGGGCATGGACCCCCTCGCGCTGCGCGAGCGGAACGTCATCGGCGCGGGCGACCACATGGTGACCCCGATCGGCCACGAACCGGACCTGTTCATCGCCTCGTACGGCATGAAGCAGTGCATGGACGTGGTGCGCAGGGCCATCGCCGAGGACACCAGCCACGAGGACGTGCCCGAGGGCTGGCTCACCGGCACCGGCACGGCCGTGGCGATGATCGCGACCGGTCCGCCGGGCGGGCACTTCGCCGACGCCAGGGTGAGCCTGCTGCGTGACGGTACGTACGACATCGCCGTCGGCACCGCCGAGTTCGGCAACGGCACCACCACCGTGCACAAGCAGATCACCGCCGGCGCCCTGAACACCACCGTCGACCGGATCACCGTCCGCCAGTCCGACACGGACGTCGTCCGGCACGACACCGGCGCCTTCGGCTCGGCGGGCACGGTGGTGGCGGGCAAGGCGGTGATGCTGGCGGCGGACTCGCTCGCGGAACGCCTCAAGACCTTCGCCGCCCGCCACACGGGCGTGCCCCGGCACCTGTGCAGACCCGGGCCGGAGTCCTTCGACTGCGCGGGCCGGACCGTCACCCTGAAAGAGCTGTACGAGGCCGCCCACGACAGGGGGAAGCTGGAGGAGATGTCGGCGGACGGCCACTGGACGGGCTCCCCGCGCTCGGTGGCCTTCAACGCCCAGTGGTTCCGCCTCGCCGTCGACCCGGACACGGGCGAGATGAGGATCCTGCGCAGTGTGCACGCGGCCGACGCGGGCAAGGTCATGAACCCGATGCAGTGCCGCGGCCAGGTGGAGGGCGGGGTGGCGCAGGCGCTGGGCGCGACGCTCTTCGAGACGGTACGGGTGGACGAGCGCGGGGAGGTCACCACGGCGGCCTTCCGCCGCTACCGGCTCCCGCAGTTCGCGGACGTCCCGCGGACCGAGGTGCACTTCATGGAGACCTCGGACGCGATCGGCCCGCTGGGCGCGAAGTCGATGAGCGAGAGCCCCTTCAACCCGGTGGCCCCCGCCTTCGCCAACGCCCTGCGGGACGCCACGGGGGTGCGCTTCACGCAGCTGCCGGTGACGCGGGATGTCGTATGGCAGAAGATGCAAGCCGAACGGGGGTAGACCTCACGGAATTGCCAGCCACATCGTGAGATGGGGACGGCAGATACGTTTCCGGGGCGGACCGGGCCGGGCATCGCATGCCCATGGCCGAATTCATGCTGCACGGGGACGTGGACCGCCCGGCGCGCCTCAGCGTCGCCGACCTGCGGGGATGGGAACAGCACCGGCTGGAGGTGGTGTTCGACTGCGCCACCGACGGAGCCCGGCACCACGTCTTCGAGGGCGCCCTGCTGCGCGACGTGGTCGCCGGCGCCGGGCCGGTCTTCGACGCGGCGCGCCGCAAGGACCGTTCGCGTTTCCTGCTCGCCGTGAGCGGCGGGGACGGCCACCGCACCGTCCTGGCCTGGGCCGAACTGGACGCGGACTTCGTCGGCAGCCCGGTGCTGCTGGCGACCCGCCTCGACGGGGAGGAGCTGGACGAGGCGGGTGCGCAGCTGGTGGTGCCCTCGGACCGGTGCGGGGCGCGCTATGTCAGCGCGGTCACGCAGGTGTGGTTCGGCGCGGTGGAGGCACCCGGGGGGTGAGCCGGGGTGCGCTCAGGCGGTGGCGAGGGAGATCTCGGTCGACTTGATCAGCGCCACCACGGAGGAGCCCGCGGACAGGCCCAGCGCCGCCACGGCGTCGGCGGTGACGGCCGCGGTCAGCCCGCCGCCGTCCACGTCCACGCGGACGGCGGCCATGGCCGGTCCGGCGGACACGTCGACGACGGTGCCGCTGATCTGGTTGCGGATGGAGATGTTCTCGACCGGGGCGGTGGCGAGAGCCACCTCGGTCGCCTTGACCAGCGCCTTGACGGCGGTGCCGGTGTCGAGGCCGAGGTCCTTGACGGCCTCGGCGGTGATGGCCGCGGTGATGTCCTGGCCGCCTTCCAGCCGGACCTTGACCGCCGCCATGGCCTCGCCGGTGGTGACGGAGGTGACGGTGCCTGCGATCTGGTTGCGGATGCTGAGACTCATGGAGCTTCGACCTCTTACGTGCTCTCGCGTGCGCTGACGGGCCCCCGCGGAGTGCGCCGCAGGGCCCGCGCGCGGCCCGGGGGGACCGCGCCCGACCGACACTAGGGATCTTTCCCCGGCCCCGCTCGCACCCCCTCGCAGGTGCCACCCCGAACCACCCGCCCGGCTCGCCCGTGCCGCGAAGCCCCCGGGGGGCGGGGGTGACGGCCTAGCCTCGGTCCCGTACGCCCCACTCGTCACCGGAGGCAGGCCCGATGCAAGCGGCACCGCAGAAGATCACCCCGTTCCTGATGTTCGAGGGCAGGGCGGAGGAGGCGCTGACCTTCTACACCTCCCTGTTCGCGGACTCCGAGGTCCTCGACATCACCCGCTACGGCCCCGAGGGCCCCGGCCCGGAGGGCACGGTGGTGCGCGCCACCTTCTCGCTCGCCGGGCAGCGCGTGATGTGCATCGACAGCCATGTCCAGCACGCCTTCGGCTTCACCCCGGCGGTGTCCCTGTTCGTCGAGTGCGAGGGGCCGGACGAGCTCGACCGGCTCTACGCGGCGCTCTCCGCGGACGGGCAGGAGCTGATGCCGCTCGGCTCGTACGGTTTCAGCGCCCGCTTCGGCTGGGTGAACGACCGGTTCGGGGTCTCCTGGCAGCTGAACCTCCACGAGGAGCCCGCCTGACGGCGCACGCTCAGGCCCCGCCGATCCGGACGGCGTACGCGGCGTCGCGCACCTCCGGCTCCGGGTGGCGGCGCAGACCGAGCACGGCCGTCCGGCAGCGCTCCGGCCATTGGTGCCGGCGGCCGAGCGCCGAAGTGAGCGCGACCGCGAACAGCCCCTCGGCGAGCCCGCCGCCGTTCAGTGCGGCGAGCACATCGAGCGTGCCGTCCGGCGAGCCCACGCGGGGGCCGCGGCAGTGCTGCTCGTACAGCACGCCGGCCAACTCCCCGGCGAGGACGGGTCGTTCCCGGACCGCCGCCACCAGCAGGCGCAGGGCCGCCGCCTGCTCCGCCGCGGGCGCGCCGAGGTCCACGGCCCTGGCGAGCAGCCCGGCGCGGAGCCGGGCCAGCTCCGGGGTCCCGTCGAGCAGGCGCGCGAGCGGCGCGTACAGTCCGGGCGCCCCGTAGAGCCCGTCGGCCAGCTGCTCCAGGCGTCTGCGGGCGGGCAGATCACCGCCCTCGTGCGGGGCGGCCCCCCCGCGCTCGCCCGCGGCGACCGCGGCCACGAGCCGGGTCACGACGCCGTGCAGCAGGCTGCCCGGTTCCGCACCGCCGAGGGGGTGGGGCAGGCCCGAGCCGAGGAGGTCGCGCAGCCGGTAGAAGGCGGTGCGCATGGCCTTCTCGGAGGAGGTCAGATCGGTGCAGCGCTCGCTGAGGACAGCGACGGCCCCGGGGGCATGGGCGGCCCATTCCGGGAGGGCGCCCAGCGCCTCGCCGGCCACCTCCTCGTCATCGACCTCCGCGAGCCGGGCGAGCAGCATCCCGTACCGGGCACGGTGGGCGGCGGCGAGGTCCGGCGGGGAGCGCCGGGCGAGGATGAGGCGGGCGGCCGGGGGGCCGTCGGTGACGGTGTCCTCCAGCAGCTCCCAGGCTCCGGGCGTGCCCAGCAGGCCGGTGGCCAGGCCCGTCACCACCACGCGTACGTCGACATGCGTGCGCGGGTCGCGGGCCACGGCGGTGAGCAGCGGTACGGCTCGCCGCGGGGGCAGGTGCCGGGCCGTGAGGCGGGCCGCCGTCTTGCGGACGGTGACCTTCACCCCGTGCTCGCGGGTCAGCACCTCCTCCAGTACGGGGGCCAGCAGGCCGGGCCTCGTACGGTTCGCCACGCGCCCGGCGGCGGCCCAGACGGTCCCGGCCCCGTCGGCCCCGGCCAGGGCCAGCAGGGTCGCTAGTGCGGCGGCGGGGTCGTCGGCGCGGCCGGACGCCTCCAGGGCGGCCCGTACGAGGACGGGGTGCGGGGCCACGGGCGCGTCCGCCGCATCCGGTGCTTCCGGTGCCTCAGGGGTTCTGGGCGGCGGCAGGTAGCGGGCGGCGAGGGCGGCTCCGTGGACGGGGACGGGGCCGACGGCGCGCAGCAGCGCGGCCCGCTCGTCAAGGGGCCGGTCCGCGTCGGCGACGGCCGCGCCGACCAGGCGTACGGCGGCCCGCTGCTGACGGGGCAGCCAGCGGGCGGCGTGGCGTAGACCGGGGAGTGCGCGGGAGGCGCCCGGGGCGGGGAAGCGGCCGGGTGGCACGGCTTCGCCGAGGGCGAGGTCCAGCAGGTCGGTGCGGTCGGTGGCGAGCACGGCGAGCACGGGCGCGGTGACGGCGGCCGAGGGATCCTGCTCCAGCAGCCGGGCCACGCGTGCGCCACGGGTGGCGGGATCGGCCAGCCAGGGCCCGGCCAGGCGGCCGAAGTCGGCGGCGGGGCAGAGGAGCAGGGCGTGCGCGAGGCGTTCCTGGAGCGCGGGCACGCGGTGGCCGCGGGCACCGAAGGCGTCGGCGGCGGCCAGCAGCGGGCCGAGGTCGTCGCGGGCGCGGGCGCGGTCCAGCCAGGGGCGGAGGGCGTCGAGGACCACGACGCCGAGGCCGTTTCGCGGCGGGCCGTCGAGCCGCCCGGGGCCGCCGAGGTCGGCGGTGCCGGTGTGCGCGGCGAGGGCTTCGAGGATCCGGGCGGCGGTGCCGCGGACCCCTGCGGAGGCTTCGGCGCGGGGCGGGGCCGGGGACCAGGTGTGGGCGAGCAGGCCGAGGGCCAGGTCACGGAGGGTGTCCCGGGTCCAGGCCGTGCAGTCGGCGGCGCGCAGCGCGTCGCCGCACAGCCCCTCCAGTGAGCCGTCCGGATCCTCGGCCACGGCGGCGGCCAGCAGATCCGGCTCCAGATTCCCGAGGGAGTCCAGGAACTCCCGCCGCACCGCGTCGCGGTCGCTGCGCAGCCGGCCCGCGGCCAGCGCGACGAGCTCGGCCAGGGCGGCGGGATCGGCGGCCGGCCCGGCGTTGTCCACGAGGAAGCACCAGATCGCCTCCCGGTCCTCGGCGTCGCTCCCGGGCAGCGCGGCCAGCAGCTCCGGCCGCGCCCGCTCGGGCGGCAGCAGCACCAGCGCCTGCCAGATCCGCCAGCGCATGTCGGCCCCACCCTCCGCCCGGCAGGCCGCGATCCGGGCCTCGGCCTCGGCGTACCGCTGCTCGACGGGCAGCAGCGGCAGCACGCCGTCCGGGAGCTCCCTCGTGCCGTACGGGAACAGGGCCGTGGCCTCCTCGGCCAGTGCGAGCCGCCGCCCGGGCGGGGTGGCGGCCAGCAGGCTCCGGAACGCCTCCCGGGGCAGCCACCGGGCGCCGAGCGCGGGCAGGGAGGGCGGTGCGGCAAGGGCGAGCCCGCGCAGGGCCCGGCGCCCGGGGGTCCGCTCCCAGCGCGCGGTGCCCCGTTCCTCCTGGCAGAGCCACCGCGCGACCCGCTCGGCGTCCACGGCAACGAGCAGATCCAGCCGCTCGGTGACGGGCCCGGGCAGGGTGCAGGGCCCCCAACGCTCGATCAGCCCCAGCACCCGCGCGGGATCGGCGGGCATCGCCGCGGCCAGCCCCAGCGCATGCCGCTTCCACCAGTCCTGCTCCCGCACGGGCAGCCGCCGAAGCTCCGCCTCGGCGTACTCGATCACGGCAAGGGGATGCCGCACCCCGAGCCGCCCCCACCCTTCGAACGGCACCGCGCCGGCCAGCTCGGGCAGCATCCGCCGCACGAACTCCGGCCCGCACCCCGCCAACACGGCGGCCGCGTCCCGCTCCCCGTAGGCCCGCCGCAGCCACGGCACCAGCCGCTCGGCGAGCGCGGCCCGCCCCCCGTCCCGCAACAACCGCGCCAGCCCGGCCCGCACCTCGGGCGCCGCATCCTCGAAGGCCGCCTCAACGGCCCGATCGGCCACCCCCAGCCGATGCGCCCCGCGCAGCGCATACCGCCGCACCACAGCATCAGCATCCGCGAGCCGCGCGGCGAGATACTCCCGTTCCCCACCCACAAACGCAGCCAGGGCCGCGAGCCGCCGCTCATAGACCCCAAGCCGGTCAAGCTCAACCAGCAACGGCCCCAGGGCCCCCCGCCCGGCCAGCCCCCGAGCATGCACGGCAACAACCCGAAGCCGCTCGGCATGGGGCAACGGATCCAGAGCAACAAGCAGCTTCTCAGCGGTATCGATCATCCCGCCCATTGTGTGCGGAGCCCCCTCCCCACCCCAACGGTTTTCCGGAGAGCGCCCCGCCGACTCTGCGATGCTGGAGGCCGATCGAGAGGGGCCGCAGCGATGCAGTGGAAGATCCATGGGGAACGTCCGGTCTACGAGAACGAGTGGGTGAACCTGTGGCTCACCGACATCGAGACACCGGACGGCAGCCGCTGGGAGCACCACGTCGTCAAGCTGCGCCACCTTGCCGTGGCCGCCGTCGTCAACGACCGCCGGGAAATCCTGATGATGTGGCGCCACCGCTTCATCACGGACGCGTGGGCCTGGGAGTTGCCCATGGGCCTGGTGGAGGCGGGCGAGACCCCCGGCGAGGCCGCCGCCCGTGAGGTCCTCGAAGAGACCGGCTGGTGTCCGGGCCCGATGAAGCCGCTGATCTACGCCGAACCGGCGAACGGCATCACCGACTCCCAGCACCACCTGTTCCGCGCGGACGGCGCCACGTACGAGGGACCACCGACCGAGAAGAACGAATCGGACCGGGTCGAGTGGATCCCGCTGGCGGACATCCGGGGCATGATCGACCGCCGCGAGATCGTCAGCAGTGGCTCCCTGGTCGGCCTCCTCTACGTCCTCATGGACGAGGGGGTGCGCTGACCCCGCAAGGGAAGCACCGCGCGCAGCCGGGCCGCGAAGGCCACCGCGGCCGGGACCTCGCGGGAGGGCGCAAGCTGCTCGTGGAACTCGCGAAGGTGCCAGATCACCCGCTCGGACGACACCGCTGCGGCGGGCGCCAGCGCCTCTGTCGCCGTGTGGCACGCCTGGTCGAGCTTGCCGCGCTGGAGCTGAGTACGGGCCAGCCAGACCGCGTGGAACGCCCTGCCCCGCTGGTTCGCGGGGTCTCCCCGCTCCAGCGCGGCCGCGATCAACGGTTCGGCGAGGGCCGCCTCACCGAGGCGGCCGTAGGCGATGCCCGTGTCCACGATGAGCTTCGGCTCGTCGAAGTACGCCACCCACGCCGGGTCCGGGTCGCCCTCGCGGATGCGCTCGAACCGGCGGTGGGCCTCGGAGATCGCCTCATGTGTCGCCTTCCGGTCCCCCAAGGCCGCGTGGGCGAAGGCTTCGCGCATGGCCAGCATCGCCCGTACTCTCGGCGTCGCCCCGCTGGCGGCACGAGCCTGGTCCTGGGCGGCGGACACCAGTGCAAGCGCGTCCGCAGGTCTGTCCTGATAGGTGGCTTGCAAACTCATGCAGGCCAGCACATTGGCCATGAACGGATGGTCGTCGATCTCCCTGGCCAGGCGCAGAGCCTCCGAGAAGTACGCGCGGGCCTGCTGGTACTGCCGGGCGTCGAAGTACGTCCAGCCTGTCAGCCGAGCCAGCTCCGCCGCGATGCCGTAGAGGCCGTTCTGCATCGGCGCCGGCCTCCCGCTGTTGAGCAGCCCTTCGACGTACCGCAGCTGACCGACGACGGCCGGTCGGAGGGTTTCCCCTCCGTGCTCGTCGTCGCGGCGCCAGTAGTCCTCGATCGAGGATTGGAGCGCCTGCAGGGTGGAAGGGCTCGGCCTGGTCCCGGCAGCCAGGGCGAGGACGCTGTCGACCTCCACCCCGGGGAGGGCCGCGAGCGGCTTGAGCCGGCCAGGTGGGTGCACCGACTCCGATGGCTCTCGCTCTACCGCGGCCCGCGCGAGCGGCGCTTCCCACTCCCGTCGGGCAAGCCCGAGCATGTGCCCCGGGATGCGCAACCCGTCTGCGATCCGCTCGATCACGTCCATGTGGAGCAGCTGTCGTCGGCCGGCGACGACCTCCCCCACCCGGCTCGGGGTCAGCTCGCACCGACGCGCGATCATGGACGGATAGATACCCGCGTGCGCCTTGAGCAGGCGAAACACCCTCGCGAAGTCCCGCTCGCGGCACGCGTCGATCATCTCGGGATCGGTGAGCAGACTGGCCGGTAGTTCCTTCGTGTGACGTGACTCGGGCATCGGGCACGCTCCGGAGGATGACCACGGATCGCTTCAAGGGCTCAACCGACGGTGATGTTACCCAAGTTGGGTAACCCGCTGGGCCTTTCTGGGCCGGCGTCCTGATCGCGATGCTCAGCGAACAGCCCTCATGAATCCCGAGTTCGCTCGATCCGTGGCTGACACCCCCGTCTCCTCACTGTCCCGAACAACCAGCCGGGCTGGTGAGGCGTGCCCCGCATCGGGGCCGGGGCCGGCGCTCGTCGGCCCTGGAAGTCCAGGAATCGGAGACACACATGGCAGCGCAGAACGAAGACCTGCTGATCGGCGTCGAGAGCCTGATCAGGGTGCAGGACCGCTTCACCGCCGAGGCGGCGGAGTCCGACCCCACCGGCACCTCCGCGGGCGACGACGGCGAGAACCGCGACGGTCTGAACCTCCCGCAGGAGTAGCGGCACCCGGCACCAGTACGGCACAGCACCACCCCGGGGGTTCGCCGTCCACGGCGGGCCCCCGGCCCTCACGCCCACGGCACAGACCGGAGGAACGTATGGACCACCCCTTCGTCACCGCGTTGGAGAAGGCCCTCGGCTGGGACGGACCCAGGGAACTCGGCGCCGCTTTCGCCCGCGGGACGATCGAGGATCTGGAACTGCTCGATCGCCTGCTCAACCCGCAGAAACTGCTGGATCTGGTGATGCGTCGCAGCCTCACCACCCCCCAGTTCCGTATCTTCCAGGACGGCACCGAGCTGCACCCCGGCCGCTACATCCACCCCGCCGTCACCCGGCGGGGGCAGGCCATCCCCGTGGCAAACATGCGCCGGGTCGGCGCGCTCATGCGCGAGGGCTGCACCATGGTCCTGGACGAGGTCGACTTCTTCGACCCGGCCATGGAGACCACCTGCCGCGCACTCCAGTGGTGGGCCCATGAGTTGGTGCAGGTGAACGCCTACCTGACCACCCAGGACGCCAGCGGTTTCAAGCTCCACTGGGACGACCACGACGTGGTGATCGTCCAGCTCGCCGGCCGCAAGAGCTGGGAAGTCCGCGGCGCCTCGCGCAAGGCTCCGATGTACCGCGACTCCGCGCCCAACTCCGAGCCCAGCGAAGAGATCACGTGGCGGGGAGTCATGGAGCCGGGCGACGTGATGCACATTCCCCGCGGCTTCTGGCACCAGGCCACCCGCGACGACCAGGGCGACGGCTACAGCCTGCACGCCACCTTCGGCATCGTGAAGCGCGTCGGCGTGAACTGGCTGGCCTGGCTCGCGGACCAGGCCCGTACGCAGTTGGTGTTCCGGTACGACCTGGACCGCTGGAACTCCCCCGGACAGTGGGAGGGACAGCAGCGACTCCTGACCGACGCCGTCGCCGAGTTGGCTACGAAGCTGACCCCGCAGGACTTCCTCGACGCACGGGAACGGGAACGCCTGGCCGCCCGGCATGTCCCGTCCACCGACCTGTTCGGCAAGCCCGAGGCCGTCGTGTGCGTCACCGACTTCGAGCCCGTGATCGAGCAGCACCACGACACCGTGGACGTGCTCGCCGCAGGCAAGAAGCTCACCTTCGCCGGCAAGGCGTTCCCCGCCCTCGCCCTGCTGCTGAGCGGCCACCCCGTCGACATCGCCCACGCCGCCGAGAAGACCGGCCTGGACGTGGAACAGCTGGCCGGGACCCTGCTGAGGGAGGAACTGTGCACGGAGCTGACCCCCGCCTTGTCCTCGGCCTTCACCGGTCTCGTCACCACCGTGGCCTCCTGACGGCCGCACTCGACCTCGGCGTCACCGCCCTGGACACCGCGGCTCCCTACCTCGGCTTCCGCTCGCACGCGGTACTGGCCGGGACGGCCGCGGATCTGCTCCCGGAGTTCACCCTCTCCACCAAGGTGGGCTTCTTCCCGAGCGCCGGAGGCGCAGAGCATTCCCTTGATCCGGTCCGGCTGCGCCGGGCTGTCGAGCGGGCGGCCCAGGAGCTCGGCAGGGAACCCGACACGGTCCTCCTCCACAACCCCGAACGGAGCCTCGCGAGCCTCTCCCCGGCCGATGGCCACGCCGCCCTCGGCAACGCCTGCACCGCCCTGGCAGACACCGCCCGGGACGGTCTGTGCGGCGCCTGGGGCGTGGCCTCCTGGGACACCCGGCCCCTCGGCCCGGTCCAGGTGACCGGCCTGCCGTCGCCGGACGTCCTGATGGTCCGCGCCGGGTTCCTCGTCGGTATCGACCTGCTCGACGTCACCACCGTCCTGCGCGCCGCCTGGCAGGCGGGCGAGGTCTGGGGCATGAGCCCCTTCGGGGGCGGCCACGCGAAGGTCTGGGAGGGCTTCGACCCCCGCCCGTTCCTCAGATCACCACGCGATGGCTGGTCCCGCGTGCAGGCGGCTTTCCGTACAGCCTTCCACCTGCCGCGCGCTGCCGCGGTGGCCGTCGGCACCGACGACCGCGCTCACCTGGCGCAGTTGGTCCATGCCCTGGGCGCGGAGGTGGACACCGCCGCCGTCAGCCAGTACGTCCGCGCCCTCCAAGGGCTCCGTCAGCGCTGAAGAGCGGCCACCAGGCGCTCGGCCTCCTTCCGGGCCGGCGCCAGCAGCGGATCCTCCTCGTACGCGTGGGGTCCGACGACCTTCGACAGGAAGTACAGGGACATCAGCCTGCCGTCCCGGCTCTCCACGTCCGCGCGCCGCTCCTGGCGGACGCGGTCCGCGAGCGCCGGGACGGCCAGCGCGTTGCCCCAGAGCGTCGCGGCGTCCAGGCCACGGGGCGCCATGCCCCAGTCCTCCCAGTCGATGATCGAGAACTCCGGTCCCATCACGTTCGCCCAGGTCAGATCCGCGTGAGCCGGCGCCCACCGCTCGATCCGCGTATCGGCCACCCCGGGGAACACCGCCCCGAGCGTCTGCGTCACCTGCTCCTGGGTGATCGTCACCGTGTCCGGCGTCGCGATCCGCGGCGTCCGCTGTGAGGCCAGCGCGTCCAGCGAAGCGTTCAGCGCCGCCCACCATGAGTCCGGCAGACCCGGGTCTTCGAGTACCAGGGCGCCCTTGCCGACGGACGGTGACGCCAGCAGTTCCAGCTCGTCCGCCCGCCACATCACCGGCTCGCCGGGCTCGCGCCAGGCCACGCCCTGGTACCACTCGGGCATCGCGACCCCTTGCAGCACGGCAGCGGCCTCGGTCCCGTTCCAGCCCTGCGGCCCGATCCGCTCGAACCCCCGCCGCTCGATGCGCACCCATGTGCCCCGGTCCGTAGGGCCGCCCAGGGAGCGGCGCTTGCGTACCAGCGTCTGCCGGTCCACTCGCAGGTGCAGGGCCTGCTCCACGCGCTCCAGTACGTCGTCGACCGGCTGACGACGCAGATCCACTGGGGCAGCGACAGGCGGGGAAACAGCCATCATGACCTCCTCGGCGAACGGATGACCGTAGCAGGGCCGCCTCGGCCGTCGTGCCGGATCAGCACCCGATCAGCGCATCGGCCGATCCCGCCCGGTCCGGGTCCGATTCCCCGCCCCCGGGAACCCCCCGCCCCCCGCGCCCGACTACTGCTGCGCGGGGGCTTCGTGACCAGACCCCGCGTGCGGGATGGCAGGGGTAAGGAGGCGGGTGGCATGGGTGGGCTTGATGTGCGGATGCGGGGGGTCGGGTGCCGGCATGGGCGGAATGAGGCCGTCACGGGGGTTGATCTGGAGCTCGCCGCCGGGGAGCGCGTCGCGCTGACCGGGACCAACGGGTCCGGGAAGAGCACGCTGCTGCGGGCCGTGCTCGGGCTGCACCGGCAGACGACCGGGTCGATCCTGGTCGGCGGGCGGGAGGGCCGCTCCCCCGCGGAGTGGGCCTGGCGGCGCAGGGCCTGCGCGTGGATCCCGCAGAAGCCGGCCGCCGGCCGCTTCCCGCTGCTCGGCCGGGAACTGCTCGCCGCCAGTCACGCCCCCGCCGAGGCGGCCGAGGCCGCCGAGCGGCTGGGGGTGGGCGCGCTCACGGGCCGGCCCCTGCACACCCTCTCCGGCGGCCAGTTGCAGCGCATGTACCTGGCGCGGGCCATCGGTTGCGTCGCCGCGGGGGCCGAGCTGCTGCTGGCCGACGAGCCCACCGCCGCCCTCGACTTCGACGGGCAGGCCGAGGCCGCCGACGTACTGACCTCGCTCCCCGTGACCCTGATCGTCGTCACGCACGACCGGGCCCTCGCCGACCGCTGCGACCGCGTCCTGGAGATGGCCGCGGGCCGGCTGCGGGAGGTGCGGTGAGCCTCGCCACCGCCGACCTCGGTACGCTCCTCCAGCTGCTCCCCGTACAACGCGCGGGCCTGGCCCTGCTGTTGGCGGCGGTCGGGCTGCCGGTCATCGGGGTCGTCATCGTCGGGCTCGACATCATGCCGGTCCGGTTCGCGATGATGCACGTGGCCCTGCTCGGCATCGCCGTGGGCCTGCTCACCGGACTGGACCCCATGGTGTGCGCGCTGGTGGCCTGCGCGCTGGCCGGGGTCGGTGTGGCCCCGCTCGCCCGCACCCCCGACGGGCTCTCCGGGGCCATGGGCCTGCTGATGAGCCTGGCCATCGCGGCGGCGCTGCTCCTGCTGGCCGTGTCGGGGGTCAACGCCTCCGGCGCCTTCGCCCTGCTGTGGGGCTCGATCCTGTCCGTCGGGACCCCGGACCTCGTCGTCCTCGGGGTGCTGGCCGTCGCCGTACCGGGCCTGTTCTGGTGGCGGCGGCGCGAGATCGGCCTGCTGCTCCACGACCGCGAGCTCGCCCAGTGCTCCGGTGTCCCGGTGCGGGCGCTGACGGCGGCGCTGCTGCTGCTCGTCGCCGTCGCGGTCGCCGGGGCGATCAAACTCACCGGCGCGCTGCTCGTCGACGCGCTGACCCTGCTGCCCGCCCTCGCCGCGCGCCGCCTCGGCGGCTCGCTGCGGTCGATCACCCTGTGGGCGGTCGGCATCGGTGTGGCGGTGAATCTGACGGGGTTCCTGCTGGCCCTGTGGCTGGACTGGCCGCCCGGCCCGGTCCTCGTCCTGACCGCGGGGGCAGTGGTCCTCGCGGTGCATTTCATACCCGAACGGAGAATCAGCTCATGGCGCGCACCCGCGTCCGTATCGCTTCCTTCCTCGCACTGAGCGCGGCCCTCTTCCTGACCACCGGCTGCGGAGCCGCCGACGATCCCGCCCCGAAGGACGGGGCGCGGCCGCCCGAGGGCAAGCCGTCCGTGGTCGTCACCACCACCTGGGAGGGCGCCTTCGCGAAGGCCGCGGGCGCCGAGGACATCCAGGTGATCGTGCCGCAGTCCGTGCACCACGCCCCGGACTACGATCCCAAGCCCTCGGACCTCGCGGCGGTGGCCAAGGCCGACTTCGTGCTGTACGCGCCCTTCGAACCGTACGCGGCGAAGATCAAGGAGGCCGCCGGGTCGAAGGCGAAGCTGGTCGAGGTGGAGCTCGACAACGACCCGGCGAAGGTGTCGGCCGAAGTCGGGCGGCTGGCCGGGCTGTTCGGCACGGCGGACGCCGCCGCGCGATGGAAGACGGGCTTCGACGCCGAGTACGCGAAGCTGAACAAGGAGCTGGAGGCCGGCTGGCCCGGCGGCCGCAGCCCGGCGGTGGTGACGCAGGTGTTCACCGCCTGGTCGGCGAAGCTGGCGGGCGCGACGACGGTGGGGACGTACGGTCCGGAGGCGGTGACCCCGGCGCAGCTCGCCGAACTCGCCGCGAAGAAGCCCGCGCTGGTGCTGGACAACGCGCACATGTCGACAGGTCCGGTACTGCCCGACTCCGGTGCCCGGCAGGTGAAGATCGTCAACTATCCGGGGGACGACCTGGATCTGCTGCCGGTCTACCGCAACGCCGCGGCGGAGCTCAAGAAGGCGATGTCCGGGTCCTGACCCGCCCGCACGAAGGGGCCGCCGGTGGTGAACCGGCGGCCCCTTCGGCATCCGCTCCCGCGGATCAGGGCATCAGGGCATCAGGGCTTCACGGCAGCAGGGCGACGCTCTCCGTCAGCCGCCTGCGCAGCGCGGCCCGGTCGGGCTTCCCGGCCGCCGTCAGCGGCAGTTCCGGTACGAGGAGCAGCTGTTCGGGGTGCTTGCGGCGCTCCAGCCCCCGCCCCGTGAGGTGTTCCCCAAGGGAGGCGAGGGTGGGGGCCTGCGCGCCCCGGGCGACCACGCAGGCGGCGAGCCGTTCGCCCATCAGCGGGTCGGGGACGCCGACGCAGGCCACGTCCCGGACCTGGGGGTGCGCGGTGAGCGCGCGTTCCACCTCGGCCGGGCTGATGTTGGCGCCGCCGCGGATGACGATGTCCTTGAGGCGGCCGACCACGTGCAGCACGCGGTCGGCGTCGAGGTAGCCGAGGTCCCCGGTGCGCACCCAGCCGTCGGGCGTGCGGTAGCGGGCGTCGAGCTCGGGGGCGCCGACGTAGCACAGCGGGGTCATCGGCCCGCGCGAGATGATCTCGCCGACGGCGCCGTCGGGGAGCGGTGCGTGGGTGTCGGGGTCGGCGATACGGATCTCCGCGACCCGGGGGTCGGGGCGGCCCGCGACCACGCCGGAGCCGTCGGTCGGGGGCACCGTACTGCCCAGCCCCGTATGGCAGTTGACCCCGTCGGCGGATCCGTAGAGGTTGACGACGGCGCAGCCGAACGCCTCCGCCGCGGCCGCCGCGGTGGTCTCGTCCAGCGGCGCCCCGCCCAGGACCAGCGCGGTCGGGGCGGGCAGCCGCTCGCCCGTTCCGTCCAGGCGTTCGAGCATCATGCGGACCATGGTGGGGACGCCGAGGACATGCGTCGGCCGGTGCGCGCGTACGGCGTCCAGGGCCGCCTCGGCGCTGAACCGGTCGAGCAGGACCAGGGTGCCGCCGTGCCGGGCGAGGGTGACGGCCGTGCCGTTGGAGCCGAAGGCGGAGGCCAGCGGGACGAGGAAGAGGCACCGCGGGGGTGTCCCGTCCGGGATGAGGGAGGCCAGGAAGTTGCCGCGGCCGCCGGCGAGCGCGTTGTGCGAGTAGGCGACCATCTTCGGCTCGGCCTCGGAGCCGGAGGAGACGAGGATGCGGGCCGCGCTGTCGGGGTCGGGACGGGCGGGCACGAAGCCGGTGGGGTCGGCCCGCAGCAGCCCGGCCAGCGGAATCGTTCCTTCGGGCGCGGTACCGGGCCCGGCGGCGATGACGTGGCGCAGCCCCGGCAGGGCGCCGGCCAGCGTCAGCAGATCGGCCGCGTGCCGGAACTCGCGGTGCTCGACGGCGGCGATGACGGCGACGGCCTCGGCCCGCCGCAGCAGGCATTCCGCTTCGAGCACCCCCCGGCCCACGGGGAAGGGCAGGGAGACCGCGCCGAGGGCGGCCAGCGCCAGGTCCGCGATGACGGCGGCCCGGCCGTCGGGGAGCTGGACGCCGACCACGTCGCCGGGGCCGATCCCGAGCCCCCGCAGGCCGGTGGCCAGACATCGGACCTTGCGGTCGAGGGCCGTGTAGCAGAGCGAGCCCTTGGCGTCGATGACGGCGGTGCGGTGCAGGTCGGCGATCTGGCGGGCCCGGAAGAGGCTGTAGAGGTCGAGGTCGGGGCAGGTGCCGTCGACCACCCAGGCGCGGCGGAGTTCGGCGGGCAGCAGGTCGTGCAGGGCGATGGTCACGCGAAGCTCCAGGGGTCGGGGACCGCCGGGGCGCCGTACGCGTCGCGGCCGATCGGGGCGGTGAGGCGGGGGTCGTGGTGCAGGGCGGACAGGTCCGTGGTGACGGCGGTCGCGCTCAGTCCGCGCTCGCGCAGCCGGGTCAGCGCCTCGGCCGTGGTGAGGCCGCGCAGGTCGTGCGCGGCGGCGGCCCGGGCGTCGGCGTCGGCGGGGGCGACCCAGCCGTCGGCGGTGGGCAGCGGGCGGCGGAAACCGGCGGGGCGGCGCGGGTTCGCGCCCCGGGCGGCGCGGCGCAGCACGGGTCCGGTGAGGGTGTCGGCGGCGCCGAGCAGCGAGGAGTCCACCCGTACGCCGCGGCCGGTGCGTTCGCGCAGCAGCAGACCGGCGAGGACGGCTTCGGCGCCGAGCAGTCCACCGAGCACGTCGAGCAGGGTCATCAGGGAGGGCGCGGGCAGTTCGTCGGAGGGCCGGACGGCCTCCCCGACCCCGGTGCGGGCCTGCACCATGAAGTCGGTGCCCATGGGGGCGCCGTCGAGCCGTCCGGCCCAGCCGCTGGTGTACGCGTACACGAGCGCCGGATGTACGCGGGCCAGGTCATCGGCGTCCAGGCCGAGGGCGGCGGCCTTGCCCGGCGCCCAATTGTGCAGGAAGACGTCCGCCCCGGCGGCGAGTTCGCGCAGCCGGTGCCGGTCGCTCTCGGACTTGATGTCGATCTCGACGGCCTTCTTGCCCCGGTTGAGGGCGAGCCAGCGCGCGGAGATCCCCGAGCAGGCGGGGGGCATACCGCGCAGCGGGTCCCCGCCCGGCGGCTCGATCCGGATGATCTCGGCGCCGAGCAGCCCGAGCAGATGGGCGGCGAGCGGGGCCTGGATGCGGCGGCCCGCCTCCAGCACGGTCAGTCCGGCGAGCGGGCGGCCGGCCGCGGCGGCGACCGCCGGGCCCGGCCACAGGGCGGGTGCTCCGGTGGCCGCCGGGGTCAGCGACCAGGGCGCGGCCCCGTCGTGCTCGGCGGCGCGCCGGGCGAGCGGGCGCAGCGCGCACACCTCGGCGCCGGAGGCGGCGGCGGCCCGGCGGATCCGCTCCCAGCCGTGGGAGCCGGCCGTGGTGTGGAGGGCGGGCGGGAAGGGGGCGCAGGCGGTGGCGTAGCGGAACTGGAAGGGCCGCCAGCCGGCCCGCAGGGCCTCGGCGGGGGCGTCCAGGGCCTTCCAGAAGGCGGCCCAGGCGCCCGGGTCGAGCGTCTCCAGCTCGAAGAGGATCCCGTCGGCGGAGGTGAACGGCGGCCCGCCCGGCGCGATGTCGGCGGCCTCGCCCTCGTCGGCGCCCGCGGCGGCCAGGTACTGGGAGACGGCGAGCAGGCCCGCCCGGTCCGCGCTGGTGGCGAGGGGGCCGGTGGCGGTCCGGCCGCGGGCCTGGCCCACCAGGTCCGCGAGCAGGCCCTGCACGGTCAGGACGGCCGTGGCGGTGGCCGCGTAGTCGACGGCGAGCCCGCGCGGGCCGCCGTCGCGGCGGCCGTGGACGGCCATGATGCCGGTGGCCGCCTGGATCGTGGCCTCGTCGACGAGGCCGCTCGCGGGGTCGGCCCAGCCGGTGGTGGCCCGCGCCGGGCCGAAGCCGGGGCCGCCGAGGGTGGTGGCGCCGGGGGCGGTGGCGCCCGGGGCGGATGCGGGGCCGGTGGGTGCGGTCCGGGCGCGCCGGGGTGCCGCAGGCCGGTCCTCGCGTCCGTGGCGGGCGGCCGGTGCCGCGCCGAGCAGCCGCAGGTGTTCGGCGACGACGCTCGTGATCTGCGGGGGCCCCGAGGTCTCGAAGCGCAGTGTGTCGAGCGGCCGGACCGTCTGCGTGGGTGCTGGTGACGCCATGCCTCTCCTCTCCTGGCGCGGCGATGGCCGCAGCCGGGGTCTTGCGGGATGCGGGAACCGGGGAGCGTGTACGCCCGACCAGTTCCACGGACAGACAGTCGCTCGGCCGTTCGTACGAGTTCCCGCACGCTCCCGCGAATTCCGGCAGGGCCCGGAAAACACCGGGGAATTGGAGACAGACAGTGGAGAATCGCCGCACGGAGAACGCCGAGGGCCTGGAACGGACGCCCGCACGAGCGGAGTTGGGCGAGCGCATGGCCCGGTTCGTCCGCGAGCGCGTCTTCCCGCAGGAGGCCGCGCTGGACGCGGGCGGTCCCGGGGCGGCCGCGATCCTGGCGGCCCTGCGGGACGAGGCCCGCGCGGCGGGCCTGTGGGCGCTGCCGCTCCCCGCCGAACTGGGCGGCGGCGGGCTGCCCTTCGAGGAGTACGCGGAGCTGGCCGAGGCGGAGGGGGCCAGCGACCACGGGCCCGCCGCCGTGGGATCGGCCGCGCTGCTCGACGTACGGATGCTGGCGCGGCACGGCAGCCCCGGCGTGCGCGAGGCGTATCTGAAACCGCTGGTCGCCGGGGAGATCCGGGCCTGCTACGCCATGACCGAGCCCGGGGTGCCCGGTACCGCGCCGCTGCGCACCGCCACCCGGGCCGAGCGGCAGCCCGACGGCGGCTGGCTGGTCACCGGCCGCAAGTGGTTCACCTCCGGCGCGGCGGGCGCCGGCCTGGTGACGGTCCTGGCCCGCACCGGGGGCGCCGCCGGGGACCGCGAGGGCCTGTCGCTGCTGCTCGTACCCACCGGCTCGCCCGGTTTCCGGGTGGTACGCGAACTGCCCGTGCTGGGGGCTTCCGGCCCGTACGAGATCCAGCTCGACCGGGTGCGCGTCCCCGCCGACCACCTCCTCGCGGAGCCGGGCCGGGCCCTGGACATCGCGGGCGAGCGGCTGCAGCTGGGGCGTACGCTGCGCTGCCTGCGGTGGCTCGGGCAGGCGCGGCGGGCCTTCGACCTGATGTGCGAGCGGGCCGCGACGCACGAGGGGTCCCACGGGCCGCTCGCCGAGCAGCAGTTGGTGCAGCAGCACGTGTTCGACGCGCTGCTCGCGCTGCGCACCACCCGGCCGCTGGTCATGGAGGCGGTGGCACTGGTCGCCGCCGGGCGGGACGCCCGGACCGAGGTGGGTCTGGCGAAGGTGGCCGCCGCCCGGATGCTCCAGCGGGTGGCGGACTCCGCCATCCAGGTCCACGGGGCCGCCGGGCTGGGCCCGGACACCCCGCTGCCCGCGCTGTTCCGTACGGGACGGGCCGCGCGGATCCTCGACGGGCCCGACGAGCTGCACATCACGGCGGTGGCCCGGCGGGTGCTGCGGGACTACGGCGCGGCTACACGCGGGTGAGGTCGACGGAGCCGTGCAGGGCCGACAGCCCCAGCGCGAGGAAGTAGTCTCCCCAGACGAGCTCATGACGGACCGCCAGCCCCTTGGCCGCGTCGTAGCAGCCGTCCAGCAGCATGCCGGGCGGGCGGTCCTCGCCGCGCCCGGTGAGGTGCGAGCCGACGAGTCCGCGCAGCACGGTCTCGGCCCGGTGCGCGTACCAGGCGGCGCGCGGGCCGGGCACGCGGGCCAGTCTCAGCAGTGCGACCGCGGCGATGGCGGCGGTGGAGCTGTCCAGGGGGCCGCCGTCCGGCAGGTCGGTGTCGGCGGGCGGTACGGGCGGCCCGGACAGGAATCCGCCCCGCTCCAGGAGCAGCGCGGCGGCCTCGGCGGCCCGGGGACCGGCGGCGGTGTCCGGGCGCAGCAGTGCGTCGGCGGCCGCGAGCAGCAGCCAGGCCCGGCCCCGGGTCCAGCCCTGCGGCGGATCGGCCAGGGGCCGCCACCCGCAGACCGCGTCGAAGTCCAGCGCGGGGCGGAACCACGGGTACAGGCCCGCCGCAGCGTCGGCCCGCCGGTCCAGGCAGAGGTCGAGGTGCCGCTCCAGATGGGAGGCGGCCGCCTCCGCGCCCCGCGCCCCGGCCGCCGCCAGCAGCGGCACCGTACCGGGCACGGCGTCCACCCGGGCCAGCAGGCGCGGCCCGCCCAGCGCCCCGCCCCAGGGCAGGATCCCGAGCCCGTGGTCGAAGTCCGCCAGGCAGGCCCGAGCCGCGCGCTCCCGCAGGGCGACGGCCTCGGGCTCGTCCCCCGCCGGCGTGGTCCCGTACCAGAAGATGAGCCCCCGCGTGGCGGTATCGGCCCCGGTCCACTGCTCCAGCCGAGCCGTACAGTCAAGGGCCGCCCGCCGGTCCCCCGCGTCCCCGGTGTACCGGGCGCGCATCCACAGCAGCCCGGCCCAGAACCCCCCGGTCCAGGAGCCCCGCGCGGTGGTGGCCCAGCGGCCGTCCCCGGCCCCGGCATACAACGGGAACCGCTCCCCCACCTCACGAGCGGTCCCCGCCACCCGTTCCATCACCAGCTCCAGCGCACCCTCCACCCACCGCGCGTCCACCGGCACGGGCACCGCGGCGCCTGCTTCGGCGCGCCCCGGGGCGGTCCGTTCCTCCGCCGTCATCGCCGCACCCCCGCGCGGTCCCGGGCGGCCCAGGTGATGGCTGTCGCCGCCGCCACGGCGAATTCCGCCGCCACGAGGAGCCAGGCCGGCCCGTACTGGTCTCTCTGCGCCAGGAGGCCGAAGAGCGGTGGGCCCGCCGCGAAGCCGGCGAAGAAGCCCGCCGCCACCAGGGCGGAGTCCTGGCCCGCGCGGCCCGGGGCGGCGCGCTGGAGGATCAGGACCATCGAGACCGCGTTGCCCGCGACCGCGAAGACCCCGACCGCCACCGCGCCGAGCCACACCAGCGGAGCCACCAGTACGGCCGCCACCAGCAGGCCCGCCGCGCCCAGCGCCCCGACGGCCAGCAGTCCGGGCAGCCACTCGGCACGGCCGGGGCGGGCCGCCTTCGACCAGCCGACGCGGCCCGCGATCCCGGCCACGCCCAGTACGGCGACCAGCGCGCCCGCGGCGGTCGGGCCCAGGCCCAGCCGCTGGACGCCGAACAGGGCCACGTACGTGTTGACCGAGGCGATCCCGGCTCCGAGGAAGAGCGAGAAGGCCGCCAGCCAGGCCACCATCCCGCGCGGTACGAGCGCCGTACGCGGCCCCGCGGGCCCCGGCGGCGGATCGGCGGGCAGCGCGCGCAGCGCCCACATCCCCGCGAGCAGCGCGGCCCCGGCACCCGCCCAGACCGCCCCGCGCCAGCCGATCCCGCCCGCGAGCAGCGCCAGCGGCGCGCCCGCCGCGAAGGCCCCGAGCTGCACCCCGGACTGCTTGAGCCCGGTCACCGCCGCGCGCCGCTCCGGCGGGACCGCCCGCAGCACCGCCTTGTTCGTGGCGGGATTGGCCAGTGCCTGCGGTACGCCGCCCAGCGCGACGGCGGCCAGCAGCAGAGCGGCGCCGGGCGCGGCGCCGATCAGGGCCAGCGCCACCGCGGAGACCAGCAGCAGGGCGACGAGCGAGCGGCGCGGTCCGATCCGGTCCACGATCCGCCCGCCGGCCGGCGACAGGACGGCGGCCGTGCCGAAGCCGATGGTGGTAGTCAGGCCCAACACCGCAGGCGAGACACCGAGTTCGGCCACGAGGCGTGGCCCGAGGGCTCCCAGCAGGAACAACTGGAGCATGGAGAAGGCCATGGCGCAGGTGAGCAGCGCCGTCAGCTGCCGCCCCGAGCCGCCGCCGTCGCGGTCGTCGCCGCCGCCGTCGTCCGTCTTCGCCGGTGTCACGGCCGCCGTACCCTCCGCCGCCACAAACTCTCCCTCGCCCATAGGTTGAACTCTCCGACCGCCCGGGTAGGCAGTCGGTCGGAGCGGCGGGACGGTTCCCCGCTCTCCTCTGTGCCCTGCACCACATGAGGCAGGCGACCCCCTTCTGACAAGGTGGGCCGCGGGAACTTGTCCGGAAGTGCGCACCACGGTGTGCCGCTCGGGAGGCCGGTGCGAGGATGAGCCCGCCATGAAGCCGGTCCGCTGTTCACGTGCCCTCAGGGCTGCGATGTTCGCAGCCCTCTGTGTGGTGCTCGCGGCGGTCGGACACGTGCTCATGTCCGGTGCGACGGTGCCCTGGTGGGCCCTGTCCGCCGGTTTCGCCGGGACCTCGGCGGCGGCCTGGACCCTCGCCGGACGCGAGCGCGGCACATTAGCGGTCACCTCGGCGGCGGTCCTCGCGCAGGCCGTGCTCCACACGGTCTTCTCCCTGGCCCAGTCCCCGGCCCCGGAAGCCCGGCCGACGCCGGGCACCGGATCACCCGCCCTCGCGGCGCACGCCCACCACGGCGCGCACGGCCCGCACGGGGCGGCGGACCTGGCCTCCGCCGGGTCCATGAGCTCCCTCGGCTCCGGCCACGACATGGCCTCCGCCCCGGCGGACTGGCTGCCCCCGGCCCTGATGTCCCCGGCCGGCATGCTGGCCGTCCACCTCCTGGCCGCCGTCCTGTGCGGCCTCTGGCTCGCCCACGGTGAGCGCGCCGCGTTCCGCGTGCTGCGCGCGGTCGCCGCCCGGCTGTGGACCCCGCTCGGTCTGCTGCTGCGCCCGCCGGCCGCGGTGGAGGTCCCGCCGCGGCAGCGGATGGGCCGACGCCGCCGGCAGCGCGCGCCGCGCCGGCTGTTCCTCGTACACGCCATCACCTCGAGGGGTCCTCCGGCGGAGTCTGCTGTCCTCTGACAGCCGGTCACCCGAGCCGTGCCCGCGACCTTCCTCCCGTCGCGGTCGACCCCCGTGCCTCGGGCCTCGGTCATGCCCTCCGGCAGGCCGCACCCCTCACCGGTCCGCGACTCCGCTCGCGGCGCCGGACTCCCCTTGTACATAAGGACCTTTGGCGATGACTCCTGCCCTGCACGCCCCCACCCGTCCCGCCGCCGAGAGGCCGGCCCGGCACACCCACGACTCCGACGCGGAGGTGACCCGGCTGGCGCTGGCCGCCCGGGACGGCGACCGGGTGAAGACCGACCGGTTCGTGCGCGCGCTGCACCGCGACGTCTGGCGATACGTCGCCTACCTCAGCGCCGACGCCCAGGCCGCCGACGACCTCACGCAGGACGTGTTCCTGCGGGCGCTCGCCGGGCTGCACCGCTTCGAGGGCCGCTCCTCCGCGCGGACGTGGCTGCTGTCCATCGCGCGCCGTACCGTCGTGGACAGCCTGCGCCACGCGGCCGCCCGCCCCAGACTCTCGGACCGCTGCGACTGGCAGACGGCCGCCGAACAGGCCCAGCCGTACGGGGTACCGGGCTTCGAGGACGGCATCGCGCTGGCGGAGCTGCTGGCGACGATCCCCCCGGAGCGGCGCGAAGCCTTCGTGCTCACGCAGTTGCTGGGGCTGCCCTACGCCGAGGCGGCCACGGCGATCGGCTGCCCGATCGGAACGGTGCGCTCCCGCGTGGCCCGCGCCCGTACCTCCCTGATCGCCCTGCTGACGGACGCCCCGGCGCCCGTGGCGGAGCCGGACGGGACGGCGGCGGGGGCGCGGCCGGATTCCGCCCCCGGGGCGGCACGCGAGACCGCCCTGGCGGCGGCCACCGCCTGATCTCCCGGGACGGCCGGAGGGGCCGGGCGGGGCGTCGTACACGCCCCGCCCGGCCCCTGCGCCGCATGCTCAACCACCGCTCCAGCAGGGCGAGTTCAGGGCCCGCGCCATCCTGTCGCGCACGCGGGCACGCCCGTACGAGGGCACCGCGCGGCGGCCCGGCCGAGACGGGGGCGCGCGCGGCAAGATATCAGCCTTTCGGGGAGTCCCCCTGATGTTTGTCCGATGGTGACTTCCTCCCGCAGCGCCGACACGCCTGCCACTAGCGTCCCGTGACACCCCCGGGAATGCGGGTGTGCACCGCACGGCGTGCGGCCCCTCCTGCCCCGCCACCTCCCGGCCCCACGGAGCAAGGAGGCACATTGCTTTCAACGCGGCGGAGAAGCATCAGCAGCTGGTCGGTGGCCACCAGATACTCGCTCGCGAGCGGCATCGTCATCACCGCCCTCGCCCTGACCCTGATCGCGCTGCTGGTCCCGGTGGACAGCTTCGGCAACCGGGCCCAGGCCGCCGCGGCCACCCCGGCGGCGGCCGACGACGACGGCCTCGGCACGATCAGCACCGCCTTCGGGCCGCTGACGGCCGCGGACCGCGACTTCGTGCGCAAGGTCCGCCTCGCCGGCCTGTGGGAGCTGCCCGCGGGCCGGCAGGCCCAGCAGCGCGGGAGCAAGCCCGCGATCCGTACCGCGGGAGACCATCTCGTCGAGGGCCACACCGAGCTCGACCGGCAGGTCATCCAGGTCGGCCAGGCCCTCGGCATCGATCTCCCCAACCAGCCCTCGGCCCAGCAGCAGGACTGGCTCGGCCAGATGAGCCGCGCCCGCGGAGACGAGTACGAACGGATCTTCGTGGACCTGCTGCGCCGCGCTCACGGAAAGGTGTTCGCACTCCTGGCCGGGATCCGGGCTCAGACCCGCAATTCCATGGTCCGGGCGCTCGCCACGTCCGCCAACACCACCGTCCTGGACCACATCACGGTCCTTGAGGACACCGGACTGGTCGACTTCGACGCGCTCTCCGACACTGTCCCCCCGAAGAAGTGAAGTGATCTCATGAGTCAGAAGGGCCACAAGCGCCCCCGGTTGACGGCGAAAGTGCTGGGACTGGTCTCCGCGCTCGTCCTCGGCGGCGGCGGTGTCGCCGTCGTCGCCGGCAACGCCAACGCCGGACAGGAGGACCGTGCCGGACGGCTCACCTCCACCATCGACTGCCCGGACGTGGGCGAACAGATCAAGGCCGTGCCCGACCAGGCGAAGGCCGAGGTGGACACGGGCCTGGCCAAGCTGGACGACCAGGTGGCCGACGCCTACCGGCGGCTCGCCGCCGGGCAGGCCCAGGGCAACCAGCTGCTCGGCGAGCTCAAGCAGAAGCGGGACAAGACCATCTCGGGCATGCAGGACGCGATCGGCCGGGGCGGCCAGCGGCCGGGAGAACTGAGCCGGCTGAGCGCCTGCGAGATGAAGAAGGCACCCGCCCCCGAGGAGAACGCCCAGGAGGGCGCGGCCGCGGCCAACGCCGGGGTGGCGGCCTCCGCCGCCGGGCAGAAGGCCGGCCCGGCCAAGAGCGACTTCGCCGACATCACCCGGGTCCGGCCCAATGTCCGCACGCCCGCGCCCGGCCGGGGCGCCTCCACCGGCTCGTTCACCTCGCAGTGCGGCCGCAACGACAACGGCCACTTCAACCCGGACAACGTGATCGTCGCGCCCGGCGTCTCCAACGGCGCCCACCACATGCACGACTACGTGGGCAACAACTCCACCGACGCCTTCTCCACCAACGACAGCCTCGCCCGCTCCGGCACCACCTGCACCAACGGCGACCAGTCCAGCTACTACTGGCCCGTGCTGCGCCTGCGCGACGGCAGGGCGGAGCGCGACGCCAACGCGCCCGGCGGCGGCCAGGACGCCAACGTCGGCACGATCCTCAAGCCCAAGCAGGTGTCCATCACCTTCAAGGGCAGCCCCACCGACAAGGTCACCGCGATGCCCCGCTTCCTGCGCATCATCACCGGTGACGCGAAGGCGTTCACCAACGGCACGGCCAACGCCAACTCCTCCTGGAGCTGCACCGGCTTCGAGAACCGCCAGCTCAAGGACAAGTACCCGGTCTGCCCCAAGGGCAGCGACGTGGTGCGCAGCTTCACCTTCCAGAGCTGCTGGGACGGCAAGAACATCGACAGCGCCAACCACCGCACGCACGTGGCCTTCCCGGACAAGAACGGCCGCTGCCAGAACGGCTTCAAGGCCATACCGCAGCTGGTGATGCGCCTGACCTACGGGGTGGCGCCGGGGGCGCGGATCGCCGTGGACACCTTCCCCGAGCAGCTGCACAAGCCGATCACCGACCACGACGACTTCATCAACGTGATGTCGAACAACCTGATGAACAAGGCCGTCGGCTGCATCAACGAAGGACGCAACTGCCGCTGACGGCGGCGGGAACTCCCCTCCACTCCCGGGCGGGCGCGCCCCCTCACCCCACGCCGCGCCCGCCCGGGACAGGTGTTGGCCCGAAGCCGGCTTCGGGCCGACACCGCTTCTGTGTGTCCGGCCGCGTTCGGGCGCGGCCGGGCACCGCGGCGCGCGGGGGTGGGGGGCTCGCGGGTACGGGGGCTCGTAGGCAGGGGCCTGTAGGTACGGGCTTGGAGGTACGGGCCGTAGGTACGGACTCGCGGGTGCGGGGGCGCGCGCGTACGAAGAAGCCCGGCCCGGCCCCGTGGGTGGGGGGCCGGGCCGGGCTTGTGGCCGGAGGGGGGGGTGGGGTGGTGTCAGAGGCCGTTGACGCGGGCCATGCGGCCGACGACGAGGGGGGTGAAGTCGGCCTGGATCACACGGGCCGTCCTGCGGCTGACGCGCGAGTGCTGACGCCGCACCTGGGCCATCAGCCGGCGGCTGCGCAGGGCCATCTCCAGCTCGAACCGGGTCCGGGGATCACGCAGACCGGTTCCGAACAGCTTCTCCAGCTGGCGCATGCGGTACCGCACGGTCTGCGGGTGCACACTGAGGGCCTTGGCCGCCTCGGGGGCCCCGCCGCCTTCCAGCCAGGCGAGCAGGGTCACCTCCAGCCGCTCGCTCTGGCGCGGGGTCAGATCCGCGAGCGGGCGCAGCCACCGGGCGGCCAGCGCGTGGGCCAGCGGCTCGTCCTGGAGGAGCAGCAGGGTCGAGAGGTGGTCGTCCACGAACACCGCCCGCGGCTCCATGCCCGGCCGCGCCGGGGTCAGCGCGATCAGGCGCAGCGCCCAGCGCAGCGAGGAGGCGGTGTCACGGAGCGGTACGGCGTGGCCGACGGCGGCGAACCGGCCGCGCAGCAGGTGTTCCAGCGGGCCGCGGACGTCCGCGTCGGGGCTGGGGACCAGCAGGCAGGGCCGGCCGGCGAAGACGCCGACGAGGGCGTCGTCCAGGAGGCCGGTCAGCTGCTGGGCCTCGCCGGGCGTGGCCGGAACAATGGCCCGGACGGCCAGCGGGAGGGGCCAGCCGGCCGCCTCGGCGAGCTCGACGAGCGAGCTGTCGGATGCGGCGCGGTCGTCGGTGAGCGCCCTGAACAGCTCGTGGCGCGCCCGTTCGTAGCCGCGGGCGCCGCCGTCCCGGGCGCTGTCGCGTATGCCGTCCCGGACGGTGTCCCGGAGGCTGTCCCGGGCGCTGTCGCGGAAGCCGTCCTCGCGGGTGCCGTCACGGGCGACCTCCCGGACCGCCTCGCGCACTCCTTCTTCCCTGCCTTCGTGCATGATCTCGCATTCGTCCCTGCTCGCCTCCTTGGCGCAGGCTCCGGCCTGGGTTTCGACCTGGCTCTCGGCCGGGTCCTCGTTCTCGTCCGGTCCGTGCTCCCTGGAGTGCGCCTGGTAGCCGAGGGCGGTGAGGAGGGCTTCCTCGACTGCCTGGCGGAGCACTTCTTCATCAATGGCATCGTTGTCATCGATAAGGGCGGAAAATTCCGGAATTCCATGCAGAAGCTCCTCCACTATCTCGGCGGCCAGCGCGGGGAGTTCCCTGCGCAGGACGCGGGTCCACTCGCCACGTGGGCGGGACCAGATGCGGTTCAGAAGTTCGCACATCGTTTTCCTCGTTCGTGCCGGGGTGAGGCTTGCCCGAGAGGGGTGTGGCAAGCCCGCCGAGGTTGCCCCCCGCGCCAACAATGTTGCCTGGCACGGGAGTTGCGGCCCTCGCACTCCCTTCTTGAGAGGTCCGGTCACCTACGGATCCCCGGTTTTACCGTGTTTTTACGGTCGGGGACGCGTAGGTGGCGGGCGGCGCGGTGGCCTGTCGCAACCTCCGCTGGAGGGGAATCTTCCGGTGTTGTTCGATGCGTCGGAGACGCGGTGCGAGAAATTATCACGTTTCGATAAATCCCGTGGAGGTGCTGTGCAGCTCCACGATGCTGCTGCACTCCGGCCCCAAGTTCCCGCGGCCGGCGCGGAGTTTCAAGCGCTGCCGGGCACTGACGACAACGACCCAGGGCGCCGAGCGCCAGGTGGAGTGCTCGGAGCCCAGGCGCACAGGAGAACTGGATGCCCCTGCCCCAGCCTCACATGCCTCGCCCGCACAGAGCCCGCCGGAAGAGCCGCCACGCGGCATCGATGCCGGTCCAGGCCACCGGCCGCAGGGCCGTCCGGCGGCCCTCCCTCCTTCCGACAGCCGGCCGGATGAGCCCCGGCGCGATCTGCGCCGTCGGCGCGGCCGTCCTCTCCCTCACCGTGGCCGCCCGCGCGGGCGCGTTCAGCCAGCTGTGGGACTTCCTCGACTTCGGGGCGGGCGTGCTCTCGCTCGTCTCGCTGACCTCCACCGTCCTGTGGGGGCTGGTGGCCACCGACCGGCAGGTCCTGAAATCGGGTCACCGGCTGCTCGCCCAGGGCGTGCACCGGGGGCTCGCGGTGTCCGGGCTCGGCTTCCTGGCCCTTCACATCTGGGTGAAGATCGCGGAGCAGCAGACCTCCGCGTCCGCCGCCGTCCTGCCCTTCACCGACGACTCCCGGCCCGTCCTGATCGGGCTGGGCACCCTGGCCGGATACCTCTTCCTCGCGGTGGCCATCTCGGGCGCGGCCCGCAGTGTGTTCGCGACGAAGAAGCGCTCCATGCTCTGGCGGGCCCTGCACATGGGCGCCTATCCGGCCTGGGGCGCCTCCCTGGTGCACGGGCTCAAGGCGGGCCGGCCGGCCGACACATGGGTGACCCTCTCGTACGCCCTGGCCCTGGCCGGGGTGGCCGCGATCCTCGCCTACCGGCTCAGGTCCCGGCTGAACGAGTCATCCTCCGGCACAGCAGGACAGGCCGGCCCGCCGGAACCGGCCGCGGTTCCCATCCCCCGGCCGCGCCGCGAGCCGAGGCCCGCCGAGCCCCCGCGGCCCGCGGAGCCGCCCCGGCCCGAGCAGCCGCCCCGTACGGCGGTCTACGCGCGGCCCGCCTACGCCGATTCGGGCCGCGGCGGCGCCGGGAGCGGGGACACCGAGCGCCTCGCCACCCGTGAGCGGTGGACATGAGCGGCCCGCGCCCCAGCCTCGGCTGCGTGGGCACCCCCAGGCTGCTGGCCGGTCTCGACCAGATCGGCCGGCTCGACCGTGTCGCCCATCTGACCACCCACGGGCAGATGCCCCGCTACCGCCCGGACGAGCTGGTCGACCTCGCCGAGAACATCGATCTGCGCGGCCGGGGCGGGGCGGGCTTCCCCTTCGCCCGCAAGCTGCGGGCGGTGATGCGCTCGGCCCGCGACCGCGACGGGCAGACCGCCGTCGTCGTCAACGGCAGTGAGGGGGAGCCCAGTTGCCTCAAGGACAAGGGGCTGCTGCTGCACGCCCCGCACCTGGTGCTGGACGGCGCGCTGCTGGCGGCCGCCGCCCTCAACGCCGACGACGTGGTCCTGGGCGTCACGCGCGAGGACGTGGAGCAGTCGCTGCGCGAGGCCATCGCGGAACGCGGTCCGGCGGGCCGCCGGACCCGGGTGGTGCGGCTGCCCGAGCGCTTCGTGACCGGCGAGGGCACCTCGATGGTGAACGGGCTCAACGGCGGGCCGACCCTGCCCTCCGGCCAGAAGGTACGGACCAGTGACCGGGGCCTGAACGGGGTCCCGACGCTGCTGTCGAACACCGAGACCTACGCGCAGCTCGCCGTCGCGGCCCGGCTGGGGGCGCTGGACTACCGGGCGACCGGCCTGCCGACCGAGCCGGGCACGACCCTGCTGACGGTGGCCGGCGCCACGGTGGTGGAGGTGCCGACCGGCACCCCGCTCCCCTATGTCCTGGAGCTGTGCGGCATGGATCCGGGCCAGGGCGTGCTGGTGGGCGGCTACCACGGCCGGTGGCTCAGCCCGGGGGCGGCGCTCGCCGCGGACATCTCCCGCGGCTCCCTCGCCTCGTTCGACGCGGTCCTGGGGGCGGGCGCCGTACTGCCGCTGCCCGAGGACACCTGTCCGGCGGGCGAGGTGGCCCGGGTGACCCGCTGGATGGCGAAGGAGTCGGCCGGGCAGTGCGGGCCCTGCGTACGGGGGCTGCCCTCACTGGCCGACGTACTGGAGGACACGGTCCGGGGCGGCGGCAGGAACGCCCTGGAGACGATCGAGGCCCGGATGCGGGCGGTGCGGCGGCGCGGCGCGTGCAGCCATCCGGACGGCACGGCGGGCTTCGTGGCCTCCGCGCTCGCCTCCTTCCCCGACGAGTTCCGCGACCACGCCCTCGGCAGCGGCTGCGGGCGCCGGGTCCGGGGGGCACTGCCGCTGCCCGAGGACGAGAACCCGGAGCGGCTGGTGGTCGACTGGACGCTCTGCCGGGGCCACGGGCTGTGCGTGGACATCCTCCCGGACGTGGTGCGGCTCGACGAGGACGGCTACCCGGCCCAGGCGTCCATGCCGGTGCCCGAGCGGCTGCGGCCCAAGGCGCTGCGCGCGGTGCGGCGCTGCCCGGCGCTCGCGCTGCGGATCCAGGACTGAACCAGCCCCCCCGGGTTCAATGTTGGCGCGATCTGACAAATTCCGAGTGATATCGGTTTTCCCCGCCACACGCCCCGTATCAATTACCCAGGACATGGAATCGCGTATCCGACCTGAAGGAGAGATCGTGAAGAAGTTGCATCGTGGAATATTCGCCGGGTCGGCCGTGGCGGCACTTCTGCTGACCGCCGGATGCAGCTCCGGCGACAATTCCGCGGGAAAGGGGGATTCGGTTCAGCCGGTCGGCGACACCAAACAGGTGGGGTCCGGATACGACCTGTACGGGAACGGCGGCGCGGGGTCGGGCGCCGTTCCGGCGGGGGACGCGGCCAAGAACGGGCCCGCCGGCCAGTTGCAGGTGAAGGAGGTCCAGTCGCTGGGCGCGACGGTCACCGACAGTTCCGGGTTCACCCTCTACCGCTTCGACAAGGACACGCCCAAGCCGCCCAAGTCCAGCTGCGAGGGCGACTGCGCGACGGCCTGGCCGCCGGTGGCCGCGGATGACGCGCAGGCGGGCGAGGGCATTGACAAGACCCTGCTCGGGTCGGTCCAACGCGCTGATGGGACACGGCAGTTGACTCTGGCGGGCTGGCCGGTCTACCGCTACGCGAAGGACGCCAAGGCCGGCGACACGCTCGGTGAGGGCGTCGGCGGCACCTGGCACGCGCTGGGCCCCGGCGGGAAGCCCGCGGCCCCCGGCGGAGGCGGCGCGGAGGCCCCCAAGGGCGGCGGCGAGGAGGCCGGGAGCGGGGAGGCCGCGGGGGCCGGGGAAGCGGCCAGGAGCGACGCCCTCAGCGTGAACCGGAATTCCGAACTGGGCCCCATCATCGCGGACGCGGAAGGGCGCACGCTCTACCGCTTCGACAAGGACAGCGCCTGGCCGATGAAAATCGGCTGCCTGGGCGCCTGCCTGGATACGTGGAAGCCCGCGAAGCCGGTCGACAAGGCATTGGTGAAGGGAATTGCCGCCGAATTGGTGGGAACGGTGAAGCGGCCCGACGGGACCGAGCAGCTGACCATCGACTGCTGGCCGATGTACACCTTCACCGGTGACAAGGCGGCCGGTGACATCAACGGGCACAACAAGCAGAACCTCTGGTTCGCCGTGACCGACAAGGGCAAGAAGGCGAAGTCCGCCGGCTGACGGCCCGCGGAGCCCCCGAAGAACGCGTGGCGCCCGGGCCCTCCCCTCCCGGGCGCCACGATCCCTTGTCGAGCCGGAACAGCCCGACAGCCCGAACAGTCAGCGAGGTACGCCATGCCGTCCACCGCCGCCGCCCGCCGCACCGGGCGGCTGACCGCCGCGGTCTGCGCCGCCGCCCTGCTGTGCGGCGGCTGCTCCGGAGCGGCGGCCGAGCCCCGCCCGGCACAAGCCTCCGTCGCCGGCTCCGCCTCGGCCGCCGCCTCCGCCGCCCCCTCCGAGGCCGCGCCGCCCGGCACCTCGATCGAGGCGATCGCCACCGCCATCGGCTGCACCCCGCAGATCAACGTGGAGGCCGAGGAGCTGCGGGAGGGCGGCTGCCAGAACGGCCCGGTCGCCTACCGCATGCTCACCTTCGCCGCACAGGGCGGACTGCGCGCGTGGCTGGACGAGGCGCGGGCGTACGGCGGCGCCTACCTCGTCGGGGACCGCTGGGTGGTGACCGCCCCCAAGGAGGCCCTGGAGCCCCTGCGCGGCAAGATCGGCGGATCCGTGGAGACCGGCGACACCCACGGCGCCCCCGCGGGTTCCCCCGCCCCCGGCACGGCCCCGGGCGGCGGCCACGCCGGACACACGGCCCCCACAACTCCGGCCTCCGGCGGCTGAGTTCACAGCCGAAGCGACTTCCGGCACGACCTCCGGCGTGTCGGCCAGTGTCCTGATCGCGGCTCATTCCCGAGTACCACGGAGGAACGGCCCTTCCGGATGATTCGGTGGTGTGGACCTGTGCAACAGGGTGGAGCGGTAGGAGACTTCACCGAAAGGAACCACCCTGTGCGCTTGAAACGCTTCGCGCCACTGCTCGCCGCCGCCGGGCTCCTCGCGACCACCGTGCCCCTGCTGGGCGCGACCCAGGCCGCCGCCGCCCCCGGCACCGACCACCTCCGGCAGAAGCCCGCCTGGCAGCGCTGCAGCGCCGACCAGCCCGCCACGTATGAGTGCGCCACGCTCAAGGTCCCGCTCGACTACCGGCGCCCCGACGCCGGCACGATCGACCTCGCGATATCCCGGATGAAGAGCCAGAACCCGGCCAAGCGGCACGGCGTCATGCTGCTGAACCCGGGCGGCCCCGGCGGCCCCGGGCTGGACCTGCCGCTGCTGATGGACGGCGCGATGTCCAAGGACGTACGGGACCGCTACGACCTCATCGGCTTCGACCCGCGCGGCGTGGGCGCCAGCAGCCCGCTCACCTGCGGGCTGAGCGAGGAGGAGCAGGCGTTCGACCGGCCCTACCGGCCCGAGACCTACGCCTCCGACGTCACGTGGGCCCGTACCGTCGCCGACAAGTGCCGGGAGAAGTCCGGCGCGGTGCTGCCCCACATCACCACCCGCAACACGGCGCGCGACATGGACACCATCCGCGAGGTGCTGGGCGAGAAGAAGCTCTCGTACCTGGGCTACTCCTACGGCACCTACCTCGGCGCGGTGTACTCCCAGATGTTCCCGGAGCGCACCGACCGCTTCGTCCTCGACAGCGGCGTCGACCCGCAGCGCATCTGGCGCGGGATGATCCAGGTGTGGGCCACCGAGGCCGAGCCCGCCTTCGCGCGGTGGACGCGCTGGGCAGCCGAGCGCTCGGCGGAGTTCGGGCTGGGCGACACCCCGGAGGCGGTGTCCGCGACCTTCTGGGGGCTGGTGGCGCGCGCCGACCGGGAGCCCATCGACTTCCAGGGCCAGAAGATCAACGGCGACATGATCCGGACCGCGCGCGGGGCGTTCTTCTATCCCGCGCAGGCGTCCCCCATGGTCGCGGCGCTCAAGGCGGCGGCCGAGGGCAGGCCCCCGGCGGCGGGCGCGGACCCCGCCGAGGTCAAGCGGCTGCTGCTGGGCGTCCGGGCCGCCGAGCCCGTGAGCGACAACGGCTCGGCCGTGTTCTGGGCGGTGGTGTGCGCCGACACGGGCAGCTGGCCCCGCTACACGGAGCAGTACGAGCGGGACGCGGCGAAGGACAAGGTGAGGTACCCGCTGTACGGGGACTTCGCGTCCAACATCAAGCCGTGCGCCTTCTGGGACCGCCCGGTCGAGGCGGCGACGCCGATGCGCAGGACGGCGAACGTACTGACCGTGCAGAACGAGTGGGACTCGCAGACCCCGCTGACCAGCGGTCAGGGCCTGCACCGCGCGCTCAAGGGCTCGCGGATGGTGCTGGCGGCGGGCGGTGAGGGCCACGGCGTGTACGTCTTCGACCCGGCCTCCTGCGCCAACGCGCCCGTCGACGCCTATCTGACGACGGGCCGGCTGCCGGCCGCGGATGTCACCTGCCAGAACCCGGCGCCGTCCGCCGCCGGGAAGCGCCTGACCGCCCCGGACGGGCGCCTGCCCGTCCCGGGTGCTCCCGGCCGCTTCTGACGGCCGCCGCCCGCACGGGCGCAGGGACGCCCCTTCCCACCGGGAGGGGCGTCCCCGCGGGCGCCGTGGTTCAGCCGAGCAGCGCGTAGACGGTGGAGGCGGTGGCGGCCGGTTCGGTGGCGCCCTCGGGGGTCAGGGTGATGTCGGCGAAGGCCATGCGCTTGCCGAGGTGGTGACCCGGACGTGCACGAGCACGTCGGCGTCGGCCACCGGCCGCTGGAAGCTGGTGGACTGCTGGACCGTGGTCATGGGGCCGTACCCGCCGCGCGCCGCGGAGATCGCGATGACGGTGGCGGTGTCCGCGGCGGCCATCATGGCCTGCCCGGACAGGGCCCCGCCGTCCCGCGCGAGCTCGTCGGACCAGGGCAGCCGCAGGACGGCGTGCCGCTCGCCGGTCTCCTGGACGGTCAGCCCGAGGGCGAGCACCCAGGGGGCGAAGTTGTCGGTGAGGATCTTGTCTGCGTCTGCGGGAGAGAACGTCACCGGGAGATTGTGGCGGCCACGCCGGACCGCCACAATCCCCTTTCGGCCAGAGGCCGGACCTCGGAGGCCGCACCCCAGCCGCTGGACCTCAGCCGCCGGACCTCAGAGGCGGGCCGCCAGCTCGGTCCCCTGCTTGATCGCCCGCTTCGCGTCGAGTTCCGCCGCCACGTCCGCGCCGCCGATGAGGTGCGCGTCGACCCCGGCCGCGCGCAGCGCCTCGTACAGGTCGCGGCGCGGCTCCTGCCCGGTGCACAGCACCACCGTGTCGGCCGGTACGAGGCGCTGCTCGCCGCCGACCGTGATGTGCAGGCCCTCGTGGTCGATGCGGTCGTAGGCGGCTCCGGCGACGGAGACCACCCCGCGGTGCTTGAGCTCGGCGCGGTGGATCCAGCCGGTGGTGGTGCCGAGCCCGGCGCCGACCTTGGTGGCCTTGCGCTGGAGCAGGTGGACCTGGCGCGGCGGCGCGGGGCGCTCGGGCGCGGTGAGGCCGCCGGGGCCGGCGTAGTCGGTGTCCACGCCCCAGTGGCGGAAGTAGACGGCCGGGTCCTGGGAGGCGCCCTCGCCGCTGTCGGTGAGGTATTCGGCGACGTCGAAGCCGATCCCGCCGGCGCCGAGGACGGCGACGCGCTCGCCGACGGGGGCGCCGTCGCGCAGGACGTCGAGGTAGCTGACCACGTGGGGGTGGTCCACGCCCTCGATCTCGGGGATGCGGGGGGTGACCCCGGTGGCGACGACGACCTCGTCGTAGCCCTGGAGGGTGGCCACGTCGGCGCGGGTGTCCAGGCGGACGTCGACGGCGTGGGCGGCGAGCTGGGTGCCGAAGTAGCGGATGGTCTCCTCGAACTCCTCCTTGCCGGGGATGCGCCGGGCGATGTCGAGCTGGCCGCCGATGTGGCCGGACGCCTCGAAGAGGGTGACGGCGTGGCCGCGTCCGGCGGCGGAGACCGCGCAGGCGAGTCCGGCCGGGCCGGCGCCGACGATCGCGACGCGCTTCTTCAGCCGGGTCGGGGCGAGGACCAGTTCGGTCTCGTGGCAGGCGCGCGGGTTGACCAGGCAGCTGGTGATCTTCCCGCTGAACGTGTGGTCGAGGCACGCCTGGTTGCAGCCGATGCAGGTGTTGATGGTCTCGGGGCGGCCGGCCGCGGCCTTGGCGACGAAGTCGGCGTCGGCGAGGAAGGGGCGGGCCAGGGAGACCAGGTCGGCGCGGCCGCCGGCGAGCAGTTCCTCGGCGATCTCGGGGGTGTTGATGCGGTTGCTGGTGACGAGGGGGATGCTCACCGCGCCCATCAGCCGCTGGGTGACCCAGGTGTAGGCGCCGCGCGGGACGGAGGTGGCGATGGTGGGGATGCGGGCCTCGTGCCAGCCGATGCCGGTGTTGATGATGGTGGCGCCGGCCGCCTCGATCTCCTTGGCGAGGCGGACGACCTCCTCCAGGGTGGAGCCGCCGGGGATCAGGTCGAGCATGGAGAGGCGGTAGACGATGATGAAGTCCTCGCCGACGGCCTCGCGGGTGCGGCGGACGATCTCCAGCGGGAAGCGGACGCGGTTCTCGTACGCGCCGCCCCAGCGGTCGGTGCGCCGGTTGGTCGCGGCGGCGATGAACTCGTTGATCAGGTAGCCCTCGGAGCCCATGATCTCGACGCCGTCGTAGCCCGCGAGCCGGGCGAGGCGGGCGGCGCGGACGAAGTCCTCGACGGTCTGCTCGACCTCGTCCTCGCTGAGCTCGTTCGGGACGAAGGGGCTGATGGGGGCCTGGAGGGCGCTGGGGGCGACCAGGTCCTCGTGGTAGGCGTAGCGGCCGAAGTGGAGGATCTGCATCGCGATCTTCCCGCCCTCGGCGTGCACCGCCTCGGTGATCACCCGGTGCTCGGCGGCCTCCTCCTCGGTGGTGAGGCGGGAGCCGCCGGGGAAGGGGCGTCCGGCGTCGTTGGGGGCGATGCCGCCGGTGACGATGAGGCCGGCGCCGCCGCGGGCGCGTTCGGCGTAGAAGGCGGCGAGGCGGGCGAAGCCGCCCTCGTGCTCTTCGAGGCCGGTGTGCATCGAGCCCATGATCACGCGGTTGGGCAGGGTGGTGAACCCGAGGTCCAGCGGGCTGAGCAGGTGCGGGTAGCGGCTCGGGGAAGTCTGCGGACTCATCGGGGTGTGCCTCCTCGCACAGGGGTGATGCACCTGTTCTAGCGAGTCCCGCCCGGTTATGCAACTAAGTGCATAACCGCCGGGGTGCCCGCTCCCCGTGTTCGCGGGCACCCCCGGACCGCCCTGTGGCGGAGTTCACGCCTCCCGGGACCGGCTCAGCCCCGGCGCAGGCGGACCGTGACGATCTGGAAGGGGCGCAGGGTCAGCGCGACCGTGCCGTCCGGCGCCACCGGGCCGACGGCCGTGCCCGCGAGGGGGCGCTCCAGCAGATCGCTCTCCACCGCCCCCGTGACCGGGAACCCGGCGGTGAGGGTGGCGGTGGCCCGGCCGCCCCGGGACTCGTAGAGCCGGACGATCACGTCGCCGCCCCGGTCCTCGGCCAGCTTCACCGCCTCCACCACCACCGCGTCCTCGTCCACCGCCAGCAGCGGGGCCACCGGCCCGGCGCCCGTCACGGCCCGCTCGGGCAGGTTGAAGGCGTGGCCCTCCCGGACCGCGTCCCCGATGCCCGCGCCGGGCGCGAGCGCGTAGCGCAGGGAGTGCGTGCCCTGGTCGGTCTCCGGGTCGGGATAGCGCGGGGCCCGCAGCAGGGAGAGCCGTACGGTGGTGGTCTGGCCGCCGTCGGGCCGTACGTCGCGGGTCACGTCGTGGCCGTAGGTGGAGTCGTTGAGCAGGGCGACGCCCCAGCCGGGCTCCTCCGCGTGGATCCAGCGGTGGGCGCAGATCTCGAACTTGGCCGCCTCCCAGGAGGTGTTCGTGTGGGTGGCCCGGTGGACGTGGCCGAACTGCGTCTCGGAGGCGGTCCGGTCGGCCTTCACGTCCAGCGGGAAGGCCGCCTTGAGGAATTTCTCCGTCTCGTGCCAGTCCACCTCCAGGCCGAGTTCGACCGTCCGGGCCCCGGCCCGCAGGGTGACGGTCTGGACCGCCGTCGACCGCCCGAAGGAGCGGGTGACGCGTACGGTCGCCGCGCGCGGGCCGCTCTCGGCAACCTCCAGGGCGTCCACGGCCACGAGATCGGTGACGTTGTTGCGGTAGAACGCGTCGATGTCCCAGGCGTCCCACATGTTCGGGAAGTCGGGGTGGATCTGGAGCAGGTTGGCCGCCGCCCCGGGCGCCAGGGTCTCGCGGCGGGCCTCCAGGTCGTAGACGGAGACCAGCAGTCCGCGGGCGTCGGTCTCCACGAGCAGCCGCCCGTTGGCCAGGACCTGCCCGCCGCCGTGCCGCTCCTCGACGGTGACCGGCTCGGCCGCATCGGCCGGGCGGCCCGCGCCGCCGGCCGGGATGCCGCGCCGGGTGTGCGGGGCGCAGTTGAAGACCAGCTCCTCGGCGCCCTCCCCCGCCAGGGCCCGCTGGGCGCCGAGGGTGATCGCCCGCAGCTCCTCGTGTACCCGGGCGTACGTCGCGCGCGCCTCGCGGTGCACCCAGGCGATGGAGGAGCCGGGCAGGATGTCGTGGAACTGGTGCAGCAGCACCGTCTTCCACAGCCGCTCCAGCTCCTCGTACGGGTACGTGTACCCCGCGACCCGGACAGCGGCCGTCGAGGCCCACAACTCGGCCTCCCGCAGCAGGGATTCGCTGCGCCGGTTGCCCTGCTTGGTGCGGGCCTGGGAGGTGTAGGTGCCGCGGTGCAGCTCCAGGTAGAGCTCACCGGCCCAGACGGGTGCGTCCTCGTACTCGGCGTGGGCCTTCTCGAAGAAGGCGTCCGGGCGCTCGATCTCCACCCGGGGGGATCCTTCGAGGTCGCGCTGGCGCCGGGCGCGGGCCAGGTGTTCGCGGGTGGGTCCGCCGCCGCCGTCGCCCCAGCCGAAGGGGACCAGCGAGCGGGAACCCCGGCCCTTCTCGCGGTAGTTGCGGGCGGCGTGGGCCAGCTGGGCGCCGCCGAGGTCGGAGTTGTAGGTGTCGACGGGCGGGAAGTGCGTGAAGACGCGGGTGCCGTCGATGCCCTCCCACCAGAACGTGTGGTGCGGGAACGCGTTCATCTGCGACCAGCAGATCTTCTGGGTGAGGAACCAGCGGGAGCCGGAGAGCCGGACGATCTGGGGCAGGGCGGCGGTGTAGCCGAAGGAGTCCGGCAGCCAGACGTTCTGCGTCTCCACGCCGAACTCGTCGAGGAAGAACTTCTTGCCGTAGAGGAACTGGCGCACCATGGCCTCGCCGCCGACCATATTGGTGTCGGACTCCACCCACATGCCGCCGACCGGCACGAACCGGCCCTCCGCGATCTTCTTCTTGATCCGCTCGAAGAGCTCCGGCCGGTGGGTCTTGATCCAGTCCAGCTGCTGCGCCTGCGACATGGCGAAGACGAACTCGGGGTGCTCGTCCATCAGGCCGACCACATTGGCGGTGGTGCGCGCGACCTTGCGGACCGTCTCGCGCAGCGGCCACAGCCACGCGGAGTCGATATGGGCGTGGCCGACGGCGCTGATCCGGTGCGCGGAGGCGTTCGCCGGTGCGGCCAGGACCGGGGCGAGGCGGGCGCGGGCGGCGGCGGCCGAGCCGGGGACGTCGTCGAGGTCGACGGCGTCCAGGGCCGCGCCGAGGGCGTGCAGGATCGCGTGGCGGCGGGCGTCGCGGGTGTCGAGCTGCGTCATCAGGTCGTACAGCACGTCCAGGTCCTGGACCAGCTCCCACACCTGCGTCTCGAAGACGGTGAGGTCCATCCGGCCCAGCCGGTAGAGGGGCTGCTCGCCGCTGGTCAGCCGGTCGCCCTCGGTGGTGGGGCGGTGGTCGACGAGCACCGGGTTGGCGGCCGCCTCGATGTACCACTCGACGTCCTCGCCGCCGGCCGCGCGGTCGCCGACACGGACCCAGTCGTTGTACGGGTTGAGGCCCTTGACCTCGCCGCCGTCCGCCCGGTGGACCAGCCCCTCGCACTGGAAGCCGGGCATCATCCGGTCGAAGCCCAGGTCGAGGACGGCTTCCACGGTCCGGCCCGCCCACGCGGCGGGAACCGTTCCGGTGACCTTGAACCAGGTGGTGCCCCAGGCCGGGCCCCACACCTCGCCGGGCGCGCAGGGCACGTAGGACGCCGCCAGGGCCTCGGCCACGGGGACGGGCTCGCCCGGGGCGTCCCAGCGCCCGACGGTCAGCGGGACCGGGCCGGTGTGCACGGCGGGCCTGATCCGCTCGCTCAGGACCCGGCGGAGGCGGTGTTCGGTGATGCTGCGGTCGTCGTGCATGACGGCGGCTCCCGGAGAAGAGGGTCGGTACGGAGACACGGAGGTGGGCGGCGCGAAGGCGGTGGCGGGCGGTTCAGATCTTGACGGCTCCCTCGCCGACGCCCTTGAAGAAGAAACGCTGGAGGGCGAAGAACAGCAGCATCATCGGCAGGAACGCGGCCATCGCGCCCGCCGCGATGAGCCGCTGGTCGTTGACGGTGGTGGCGCCGGCGAGGGTTTTCAGGCCGAGCTGGAGCGTGTAGTGCTCGCTGTCGGTGAGGACGAGCAGCGGCCAGAGGAAGTCGTCCCAGGCACCCATGAAGCTGGTGATGCAGACGACGGCCAGGGCCCCCTTGGCGGAGGGCAGGAACACCCGGGTGAAGCGGGTCCACTCGCCCGCCCCGTCCAGCACGGCGGCCTCCTCGATCTCCTTGGGTACGGCGAGGAAGGCGGCCCGCATCACCATGATGTTGAGGACGGAGACGGCGCCGGGCAGCCAGACCCCGATGAGGGTGTCGACCAGGCCCATCTCCCGGACGGTCAGGAACATCGAGATCATGACGGACTCGAAGGGGAACATCAGGGTCGCCACGAGCACGGTGAACACGGTCTCGCGGCCCTTCCAGGCGGCACGGGAGAGCGCGTAGCCGCCCATGGCCGAGAAGACCAGGTTCGAGGTGATCGCGAGGGCGGCGACGACGAGGGTGTTGCCCGCGTACTGGAGCAGCGGGAAGGACTCGGCGACCCGCACATAGTTGTCCAGGGTGGGCCGCGCGGGCAGCACCCCGTCGTAGACGTTCTCGGTGCGGCCGCGGAGCGAGGTCAGGAACTGCCACACGATCGGGCCCAGCATGACGACGAGCATCAGCACGAGCGTGGCGTAGCGGGCGGCGGGCCCGAGCGGGCGGCGGCGCGGGGCGGCTTCCACCGCGTCCGGCGCGCCGGGTCTACCGACCGTGGTGCCGACGGGGACGTC
>NZ_JBEYVX010000032.1:0-68823 GCF_040644195.1 Streptomyces sp. NPDC047014
GCCCCCGGCGCCCCCGGCGCCCCCGGCGCCCCCGGTGCCCCCGGCGCCCCCGCCACCCCCTCACCCCGCACGCCGCCCCCGCTCCAGCGGAGCCTCCGGTACCAGGTGGCAGACGAGCAGTTTCAGGAAGAACAGCGGCGCGAACCAGGCGAGTGCCACCGCCACCGGCAGCCAGAACAGATTCACCAGCACCGCCGCCATCAGCGCGGCCATCGCCACCGGCCGCCGCAGGTGCAGCGGCGCGTACTCCACCGCCATCGCCCCGCCGAGGAGCAGCACGGCATTGCCCGCCGTCCAGCCGAGGTCGCCGCCCAGCACGTACAGCCCCATCGCGCCCAGGTGCAGCAGGTGCGCGGAGACGAACAGCAGCCGGGCCCGCCGGGCCCCGGGATCCGCCCGGTGGTACCACCGCTTCGCGGCGTTCGTGGCATTGGTCAGGACTCCGCCCACCAGGTCGAGCCCCATCAGCGCGACCACCGTCACCTGCCCCGCCGACCACTCCCGCACCGCCCCCGAGCCCCACAGCCCGGCGGCCAGCAGCACCGCGCAGCCGGTCAGGCCGACGGACTCCACCACCGACTCGGAGCGCGACTTCCCCGGCCCCATGAAGCGTTCGAGGCGCCCGGCGAAGCCCGTCGGCGTCTCCGGTATCTCCCACGAGATCCGCAGGTCAGCCCGCATCGGCCGCCACCCCCTCCCCGCCCCACAGCCCGCACAGGAGAACCCACAACTGGCCGCCGTCCTCCGGCGGTTCCACCCCCGCCCGCATCCGCGCCAGCGCCCAGCCATCGGCCGCCCGGACGACTGCGGCGGTCGCCGCGACCATCAGCCCGTGGTCCACCTCCGTACGGATCAGCCCGAGCCGGCGGCCGTCCGTCACCAGCGCGCCGAACCAGCCGAGCCAGGGCTCGCCTCCGGTCCGCCCGACGGCCGCGTCCGCGAGGGCGAGATCGTCCGGGTGGGTCCCCAGATGGGCCCCGAGCGCGGCGGAACCGGCGGCGAACCGGTCCGCGAAGTCCCGTGCGTCGCGGGCCGGTTGCCAGGGGCCGAGGGCGGCGAGCAGTCGGCCGAGGACCCCGTCGAGCACCGCCGTGAGCAGGTCCTCCCGGCCGTCGAAGTAGTGGTAGGCGGCGGTCTTGGAGACCCCGGCCGCCTCGATGATCTTGTTGTACGAGGCGCCTTCGGCGCCGTGCTCGGCGAAGTGCCGGCGGGCTACGCCCAGGATGTGCTCCCGGCGCTCCACGGGCAGCCGTTCAAAACGGGGAAGAGGCATGACCCGATGATACGCACCAGTGGGGTGTACCACCAGTACACCCCACCACTCCGCTCTAGCGGAACGCCCCGCCGTCACCCTCCAGCAGCCGTCCCATCCACTCCTCCACCCCCGCCACCGACCGCGGCAGCGCCCCCGACATCAGCCGGGCGCCGTCCGCCGTGATCACGAGGTCGTCCTCGATGCGCACCCCGATGCCCCGCAGTTCCGCGGGCAGCGTCTCGTCGTCGGGCTGGAGGTACAGGCCCGGCTCCACCGTCAGGACCTGGCCCTCCTCCAGGACCCCGTCCAGGTACGTCTCCGCCCGCGCCTTCGCGCAGTCGTGCACGTCGAGCCCCAGCATGTGGCCGCTGCTGCACAGGGTGTACCGCCGGTGCAGATCGCCCTCCGCGTTCTTGAGGACGCCCCATTCCGTCAGGCCCTCCGCGATCACCCGCATCCCGGCCCGGTGGAAGTCCCCGAAGCTCGCCCCCGGCCGCAGGGCGGCGATGCCCGCCTCCTGCGCGGCGAGGACCAGTTCGTACACCTGCCGCTGGACGGGGGAGAAGCGGCCGGACAGCGGGAGGGTGCGGGTGATGTCCGCCGTGTAGAGGGTGTCGGTCTCCACGCCCGCGTCCAGCAGCAGCAGTTCGTCGCCGTTCAGCCGGCCGTCGTTGCGGATCCAGTGCAGGGTGCAGGCGTGGGCGCCCGACGCGGCGATGGTCTCGTAGCCGGTGCCGTTGCCCTCGGCGCGGGCGCGCAGGCCGAACACCCCCTCGATCCAGCGCTCCCCGCGCGGGTGCGCCAGGGCGCGCGGCAGGGCTCGTACGACGTCCTCGAAGCCCGCGGTCGTGTGGTCCACGGCCAGCTGGAGCTGCTCCACCTCCCAGGCGTCCTTCACCAGGCGCAGTTCGGACAGGGCGGCGGCGAGCGCCGCGTCGGAGCCCGCGTGGCGGCCGTCCGGGGAGCCGAGCGTGTCCAGGTGTGCGCAGCGGATGCCGGTGAGCCGTTCGGCCTCGGCCAGGTCGGGGCGGCGGCCGACCCAGAACTCCCCGTAGCGGCGGTCGCGGTAGAACTCGCCGTCCCCCTCCGAGCGCGGCGAGCGCGGGCGCAGGTAGAGCACCGGCTCGTGCGCGTGCGGCCCGGACGGTTCCATGACCAGGACGTGCCCCGCCTGGTCCTCGCCGGTCAGGCCGGTCAGCCAGGCGTACGCGCTGTGCGGGCGGAAGCGGTGGTCGCAGTCGTTGGAGCGGACCGTGAGCTCACCGGCGGGGACGATCAGCCGCTCGCCGGGGAAGCGGGCCGAGAGCCGGGCCCGGCGGGCCGGGGTGACGGCGTGGCCGGGGACGCGTGCGGCGGCGGGCAGCGGGGAGGCGGCCCAGTGTCCCGCCATGAAACGGGACAACTCCGCTGAGACCGGGCGGTCGTGACTGCCCGTGTTGAGGGAGGCGGGGGAGTCGGTCACGCGAGCTCCTTCGGGAAAGACGCGAACTGGTGAGCGCACAGGTCTTGTCAGTGCAATTTCACATTACTATGTTACAGCTCACACCGCGGCACGTTAATCCCCGTCAAACGCCGTGTGACGCAGGGCAGTTCACGCACCACCCCCCACCACACCCTCCCCACACAGGAGTTCCCGGTGCTCAAGCACAGAGCAGTGCGCTCTTCCCTTCTCGCCTCCGCCGTGGCGGTCACCCTCCTCGCCACCGCGGCCCAGGGCACCACGCAGGCCGCGGAGTCCGCCGTCCCGGCCACGCTCGCCGGCGCGCGGGCCGCCGCCCCCGCGGCCGCCGGCCCCACGGGGAACCCGTTCGACGAGGTCGACCGCTACGCCCAGCCCCGGGACACCACCCCGGTACCCGCCCCCGCCCCCGGCGGGCAGGCCATCACGGGCCAGGTCCCCGGCGCGTCCCCCGCCGCCACCCCCGCGTCCGCCCAGGAGCTGGAGAAGCGCGGCCGCACCGCGAAGCAGGCGCCCACCGCCAGGAGCGTCGCCGCGGGCGTCCCCTGCACCCTCGACGGGATCACGCGCCTCACCCCCGAGCAGTTCGCCGACTTCCTCGCCGACCAGGCGGTCCTGGCCGACGGCTGCCTGCGCGGGCTCATCTGGACCTGGGACGCCCGCCTGGCCCCGGTCATGTCCGACGCCCACGTCCAGGCCGTCTCCCGCCGGATATCCGCCCTGGCCGCCGCCCACGACGGCCGTAACTCCTCCCACCTGGAGGAGATGTTCACCTACCTGCACGCCGTCGCCTACCACGACTACTCGCGCTCCGAGATCGACGTCACCGACGCCCCCACCGTCGACGCCATGCGCCGCGCCATCGCCGACTTCGGCGCCGCCGCCCGCACCTTCGACGTCACCCCGAGCAACGCCCGTACCCTGCGCGAGGCCCTGTACGCGGGCAGCGCGCCGGGCCTGCGCCAGCACCAGCTGGGCCTCATCAAGAAGGTCCTGGCCACCATGGACCCGGCCCACCCGGCCACCCACCACGACGCCGGCTGGGCGGGCGCCGCCCTCGCCGGGCTGTCCGTCTCCTACCTCGGCGTCTACCCGGGCAACCAGGACGCGGCCTTCCACGCCGCCGTGGCCGCCGACCCCTCCTACCGCGCCGTCTTCAAGTCCTTCGCCGGCTACACCCACCTCAAGGACACCGGCAACGCCTGGGTGGTCCGCGACGCCCTCAGCGAGTACGCCCGCTTCGGCCAGGTCGCGGGCCTGCGGGACCAGGTCGTCGCCGACCTCGGCGGGATGCTGGGGCCGGTCAAGTCCGCTTTCGGCGCCGGCAGCGAGCCCTGGGCGAAGCTCGTCTCCTGGCTCAACGTCTACGAGGCGTGCAAGCCGTACGGGGTGTGCAAGGAGGACATCGAGAAGCAGCTCTTCCCCTACACCTACAGCTACGACAACGGCGCCATCAAGGTCCGCACCGCCCTGGACCGCGCCACCGTCGACCAGCTCTACTACGCCAGCAAGCAGGTCAAGGCCCAGTACCACCGGGTGCTCGGCACCGACCAGCCGCTCGCGGGCGACCCCAACACCACCCTGAACATCGTCCTGTACGGCTCCCGCGCCGACTACGTGAACTACCACCCCATCCTGACCGGCTACGACACCAACAACGGCGGCATCTACATCGAGAACGGCGCCACCTTCTACACCTACCAGCGCCGCGTCCCGCAGGACTCCTCCCTCACCCTGGAGGAGCTGTTCCGCCACGAGTACACGCACTACCTGAACGGCCGCTTCGCCGTCCCCGGCTTCTTCGGCGAGGGCCCCTGGTACGAGGGCGACCGGACCACCGCCATGGACGAGGGCACCGCCGAGTTCTTCGACGGCGCGACCCGCGACAACGGCATCGCCGTCCGCAAGTCCCTGGTGAAGAGCATCATCAGCGACACCGCCGGCGGCGGCCCGCGCATGACCGTCGAGCAGCTGCTGAACGCCACCTACGACGGCGACGGCTTCCGCTTCTACAGCTACGCGGGCACCTTCTTCGAGTTCCTGTGGACCGAGAAGCCCACCCTGCTGCGCGAGATGTACACGCACCTGCGGGCCAACGACGTCGCCGCCTACGACGCCTGGCGCCACCGGATGGGAGCCGACACCTACCTCCAGCGCGCCTACGACCGCTTCCTGGACGCGCAGATCGCCAAGGTGGACCAGCTCTTCGTACCGAACACCACCTTCACCCCCAACGAGCGGCTGCGGGACTCCGCGCTCGCCTCGGTGAAGTCCTCCTTCGCCACGGCCACCTACAACACGCCCGACTGCGTGGAGAACGGCGACCCCGGCAAGCGGCGCTTCACCTGTACCGGACGGATCACCGCGAACCTGAAGAACTGGCGCAACGACGACCAGAACTTCAAGGACATGTCGGAGACGGTCGACTACTTCCTCCTCGACCGGGCGGGCGCCGCCTCCAACAACCTCGCCGACATGAACTGCTCCTTCGGTCCCCTGGAGATCTGGAGCAACAAGACGGCGGCGACCTCGGGTTACAGCTGCGAAGGACCCCTGCGCAGCTGACGGACTCCGGACCGGTCCCGCGCCTGAGGAGGGTGCGGGACCGGTCTGGGCAGCCTCTAAAGAATGTGACATATTACTGCCGTGCTCAAGAGACACTCCCTGGACGCCGTGATCATCGGCGCCGGCGTCGTCGGAGCGGCCACCGCCTACTACGCGGCCCGCGCCGGACTCTCCGTGGCGGTCGTCGACCGCGGCCCCGTCGCGGGCGGCACCACCGGCGCCGGCGAGGGCAACCTGCTCGTCTCCGACAAGGAGGCGGGCCCCGAGCTGGACCTCGCGCTGCTCTCCGCCCGGCTGTGGACCGAACTGGCCGCGGTACTCCCGCCGGAGACCGAGTACGAGCCCAAGGGCGGCCTCGTCGTCGCCCCCGACGAGGCCACCGTGAAGGCCCTGCGGCAGTTCGCCGAAGGGCAGCGCGCCGCCGGGGTGGACGCGGTCGAGGTCCCCGCGCACGCCCTGCACGACCTGGAGCCGCATCTGGCCCCGGGACTCGCGGGCGGCTTCCACTACCGGCAGGACGCCCAGGTCCAGCCCGCGCAGGCGGCCGCCCGGCTGCTGGCCTTGTCGGGGGCCGCGGTGTACCCGGGGGAGGAGGTCACACGGATCCTGCGGGACGGCGAGACCGTACGCGGGGTCCGCACCCCGCGCCGGGAACTCCTCGCCCCCGCCGTGGTGAACGCCGCCGGGACCTGGGGCGGGCAGATCGCCGCGCTGGCCGGGACCACCCTGCCCGTCCGGCCGCGCCGGGGCTTCGTCCTGGTGACCGAGCCGCTGCCGCGGCTGGTCCGGCACAAGGTCTACGCCGCCGACTACATCGCGGACGTGGCCAGCGGCTCCGCCGCCCTCCAGTCCTCCGCCGTGGTGGAGGGCACCCCCTCGGGGCCGGTGCTCATCGGCGCCACCCGGGAACGGGTCGGCTTCGACCGGAGCCTGTCCACCGAGGCGCTGCGCCGGCTGGCCGCCCAGGCCGCCGCGCTGTTCCCCGTACTGGCGGACGTACGGGTGCTGCGCGCCTACCACGGCTTCCGCCCCTACCTGCCGGACCACCTCCCGGCCATCGGCCCCGACCCGCGCCGGCCCGGCCTGCTGCACGCCTGCGGGCACGAGGGCGCGGGCATCGGCCTGGCCCCCGCCACGGGCCTGCTCATCACCGCCGCCCTGACCGGCTCCGTACCGCCGCTCCCCCCGCACCCGTTCCGCCCGGAGCGCTTCGAAGGAGGCGAGGGCGACGAGGACGGCGAGGGGCCCGCCGCGACCGTCCCGAGGAGGACCGACTGATGCGCACCCCCCGCTCCCTGGTGGGCGGCCGCCCGGCCGCCCGCTTCACGATCGGCTTCGACGGCCGGGAACTGCCCGCGCAGGAGGGCCAGAGCGTCGCCGCCGTGCTCTGGAGCGCGGGCATCCTCGCCTGGCGCACCACCCGCGAGGGCGGCACCCCGCGCGGGGCCTTCTGCGGGATCGGCAGCTGCTACGACTGCCTCGCCACCGTCAACGGCCGCCCGAACCAGCGCGCCTGCCTGCTCCCGGCCCGCCCCGGGGACACCGTCACCACCCAGGAGGGAACGGGCCATGCCGACCTCGCCGTCTGACCCCGCCGCGCCGTCCCCCGCCGCGCCGTCCCCCGCCGCGCCGCCCGGCGCCGCGAGCGGTCCCCGCTTGGCCGACCTGGCGGTCGTCGGGGCCGGGCCGGCCGGGCTGGCCGCCGCCGTCACCGCCGCCGGGCTCGGCCTCGCCGTCACCCTGCTCGACGCGGGCGAACGGCCCGGCGGGCAGTACTACCGCCACCCCGCGCCCGGCCTCGGCGCGGCCCGGCCCGAGGCGCTGCACCACGGCTGGTCCGCCTTCGCCCGGCGCGAAGCCGCCCTGCGCGCACACGAGTCGGCCGGGCGGATCACCTGGCTCGCGGGGCACCACGTGTGGACGGTGGTCCCGGACGAGGACGGCGGCTGGACCCTGCACGCGCTCGCCGGGCACGCCCCCGAGGAGCGGGCCGCGACGGTCACCGCCCGCGCCGTGCTCCTCGCCACCGGGGCCCACGAACGCCAGCTGCCCTTCCCCGGCTGGACCCTGCCCGGTGTGGTCGGGGCCGGCGGGGCGCAGGCCATGCTCAAGGGCGGCCTGGTGCTGCCCGGCCGGCGGGTGGTCGTCGCCGGGAGCGGGCCGCTGCTGCTCGCGGTGGCCGGCTCCCTCGCCGCCGCCGGAGCCACCGTGCCCGCCGTGGTGGAGGCCGCCGCCTACACGGCGTACGCGGGCGAGGTCCCGGCCCTGCTGCGCAACCCCGGCAAGCTGGCCGAGGGCGCCGTGCACGGCGGGGCGCTGGCCCGCCACCGGGTCCGGCTGCTCACCCGGCACGCCGTCACCGAGGCCCACGGCACCGACCGGGTCGAGGCGGTCACCGTGACCCGGCTCGACCGCGACTGGCGTCCGCTGCCCGGCACCGCCCGCCGCATCCCGTGCGACGCGCTCGCCGTCGGCCACGGGCTCGTGCCGCAGCTGGAACTGGCCACCGGGCTCGGCTGCGCCACCCGCACCTGCCCCGACGCCACCGTCGCCCTGGAGCTCGACGCCGGGCAGCGCACCACCGTGCCCGGCATCTGGTCCGCCGGGGAGACGGGCGGCATCGGCGGAGCCCAACTGGCCATGGTGGAGGGGGAACTGGCCGCGCACTCCGTCGCGGCCGAACTCCGCCGCCCGCAGGCCGCCCCGCGCGAGGTGGCCCGCCTCGGCCGCCGCCGCGCGCGGCTGCGCGCCTTCGCCGACGCCATGGCCGCCGCGCACCGCCCCGGCGCGGGCTGGACCGGCTGGCTCCGGGACGACGCCGTGGTCTGCCGCTGCGAGGAGGTCCCGGCCGGCCGGATCCGCGAGGCCGTCGCGGACCTCGGCGCGCGGGACGCCCGTACGGTCAAACTGCTCACCCGGGCCGGAATGGGGTGGTGCCAGGGCCGGATGTGCGGTGCGGCCGTGGCCGCCCTGGCCGGGGTGGAGCCGGCGGCGGACCGGCGGCCCCTCTCCTGCCCGGTCCCGCTGGGCCGGCTGGCCGAACTCCCGGCCGCCGACCGCTGATCGGGGTGTCCCGGCCCTTGTGGCCGTTCCGCACCCGCTAGTAAAATGTCACACACCACATAAGGGAGCTGTCACATGACCCACGCGCACACCCCCGCGCCCCGCACCCGCACCCGCCCCTGGCACGGCATCATGGTCGCCACCGCGCTCCCGCTGCGCGAGGACCGGAGCGTCGACTACGACGCGTACGCCGAGCACGTGGCCTGGCTGATCGCCAACGGCTGCGACGGCGTGGTCCCCAACGGCTCCCTCGGGGAGTACCAGACCCTCACCGAGGAGGAGCGGGCCCGCGTCGTCCGCACCGCCGTCGAGGCGGCGGGCGACGGCGACCGCGTCATGCCCGGCGTCGCCGCCTACGGCAGCGCCGAGGCCCGCCGCTGGGCCGACCAGGCCGCCGAGGCGGGCGCCGGCTCCGTCCTGCTCCTGCCGCCCAACGCCTTCCGGGCCGACGAGGAGGCCGTACGCGCCCACTACGCCGAGGTGGCCCGCGCCGGGCTGCCCGTCGTCGCCTACAACAACCCCATCGACACCAAGGTGGACCTCACCCCGGCCCTCCTCGCCCGGCTGCACGCCGACGGCTCCGTCGTCGCCGTGAAGGAGTTCAGCGGGGACGTCCGCCGCGCCTACGAGATCGCCGAACTGGCCCCGGGCCTGGACCTGCTGATCGGCGCCGACGACGTCCTCCTCGAACTGGCCCTCGCGGGCGCCGTCGGCTGGATCGCCGGCTACCCCAATGCCCTGCCCCGCGCCTGCGCCACCCTCTACCGGGCCGCCGTCGCCGGGGACCTCGACACCGCGCTGCCGCTCTACAAGTCCCTGCACTCCCTCCTGCGCTGGGACTCCAAGACCGAATTCGTGCAGGCCATCAAGCTCTCCATGGACCTGGCCGGCCGCCCCGGCGGCCCCACCCGCCCGCCGCGCCTCCCGCTCACCGGCGAGACCGAGGCCGCCGTCCGCGCCGCCACCGAGAAGGCCCTCGCCGAGGGCCTCAACTAACCGATCCGGGGGACTCCATGCGTACGCGTCACGTCTACCACGCGGTGGACTCGCACACCGAGGGCATGCCGACCCGGGTCATCACCGGGGGAGTCGGGGTGATCCCCGGCGCCACCATGGCCGAGAAGCGGCTCCACTTCATCGAGCACCTGGACCGGATCCGGACCCTGCTCATGTACGAGCCGCGCGGCCACTCCGCGATGAGCGGCGCCGTCCTGCAGCCCCCCACCCGCCCCGACGCCGACTACGGCGTGCTCTACATCGAGGTGTCCGGCCTGCTGCCCATGTGCGGTCACGGCACCATCGGGGTGGCCACCGTCCTGGTCGAGACCGGCATGGTGCCCGTCGTCGAGCCGGTCACCACCGTCCGGCTCGACACCCCGGCCGGGCTGGTGAGCGTCGACGTCCAGGTGGCGGACGGGGCGGCCACCGCCGTCACCCTCACCAACGTCCCCTCGTTCAGCGTCGGTCTCGACCTCAAGGCCGAGGTGCCCGGCTACGGCACGCTCACCTACGACCTGGCCTACGGCGGCAACTTCTACGCCTTCGTCGACCTCGACTCCCTCGGCCTGCCCTTTGACCGGGCCCGCAAGGACGAGCTGCTGGCCGCCGGACTCGCCGTCATGGACGCCATCAACTCCGGCCCCGACCGGCCCGTCCACCCCGAGAACCCCTCCATCGCCGGGGTCAAGCACGTCTACCTCGCCGCCCCCGGCTCCGACGCCCGCCGCTCCCGGCACGCCATGGCCATCCACCCCGGCTGGTTCGACCGCTCACCCTGCGGTACGGGCACCAGCGCGCGCATGGCCCAGCTGCACGCCCGCGGCCTCCTCGGCCTCGGTACCGACTTCGTGAACGAGTCCTTCATCGGCACCGAGTTCACCGGCCGGCTCCTCGCGGAGACCACCGTCGGCGGACGGCCCGCCGTGGTGCCCACCGTCACCGGCCGGGCCTGGATCACCGGCACCGCCCAGTACTTCCTCGACCCGTCCGACCCCTTCCCCGGAGGCTTCCTCCTGTGATCACCGTCCGAACGGTGGACTACCACACCGCCGGCGAGCCCTTCCGGATCGTCGACGGCGCCGACGCGGGCCTGCCGCCCGCCCCGGGGGACACCGTCGCCGAGCGCTGCGCCACCGCCGTCGGCCCCGGCGGATCGGGCACCGCGCCGCGCCGGGGCGCCCTGGACGACGTACGGCGGCTGCTGGTGCGGGAGCCGCGCGGGCACGCGGGGATGTACGGCGGGTTCGTGGTGCCGCCCGACGACGACGGGGCCCACTTCGGCGTGCTGTTCTGGCACAAGGACGGCTGGTCCACGGCCTGCGGCCACGGCACGATGGCCCTCGGCGCCTGGGCCGTCGACACCGGCCGCGTGGCCGCCCCGGACGACGGGGACGTGCCCGTGCGGATCGACGTACCGTCGGGGCGGGTCACCGCCACCGTGCACCGGGCCGGCGGCCGCACCACCGGGATCACCTTCCGCAACGTCCCCGCCCGGGTGGCCGCCCGCAAGGTGCCCGTCGCCACCTCCCTCGGACTGGCCGAGGCCGACATCGCCCACGCCGGGGCCTGCTACGCCTCCGTCCGCGCCGCCGATCTCGGCCTGGACCTCTCGCGGGCCGCACTGCCCGCGCTGGTCCGGGCCGGCCAGGAGGTGCGGGCGGCCCTCGCCACCCACCCCGCCACCTGGCACCCGGACGGCGCGCTGCTCTCGGGGGTGTACGGGGTGATCCTGTACGAGGAGCTGCCCGGCACCCCCTTCGGGCCGCACCAGCGCAATGTCACCGTCTTCGCCGACGGGCAGGTCGACCGCTCGCCCTGCGGCTCGGGCACCTCCACCCGGCTCGCGCTGCTCGCGGCCGACGGCAGGCTCGGCCCGGAGGAGGACCTGCTGCACGAGTCCGTCACCGGCACCGTCTTCACCGGCCGGATCCTGGAGGGCGGGATCACCGAGGTCACCGGCACCGCCTACCGCACCGGCGAGCACACCTTCCTCCTGGACCCGCAGGACTCCCTCGGTACCGGGTTCCTGCTGTGAGGGCCCGGACCGCGAAGGCCCGGACCGCTACGGCGAGGACCGCTACGGCGAGGACCGCGACGGCCCGGACGGCCGGCCCGACGCCGCAGATCGGGGCGGAGGCCATGGCCGCACTGCTCACCCCGGCCGCGGCCGCCGACGCGCTGGCCACCGCCCTGCGCGGCGGCCTCGACCCGGAGCACTGCCCGCCGCGCTCGGCGATCGCCGTCCCCGGCGGGGGCGAACTGCTGCTGATGCCGGCCGCGTCGGGGGCGTACGCCGGAGTGAAGATCGCCGGGGTCGCGCCCGGGAACACCGCCCGCGGGCTGCCCCGGATCACCGGCTCCTACCTGCTGCTGGACGGCCCCACCCTGCGGCCGCTGGCCCTGCTGGACGGGGCCGCGCTCACCGCCCTGCGCACCCCGGCCGTCTCCGCCCTGGCCCTGCGCCATCTCGCCCCGTGGGGGCGGCCGTTGCGGCTGGTGCTCTTCGGCTCCGGCCCGCAGGCCCGCGGTCACCTCGACGCGATCCTCGCCGTACGGGAGCTGGCCGAGGTGGTGGTGGTCGGCCGGGACCCGGAGCGGGCCGAAGCCCTCGCCGCGTACGCCCGGGGGCGGGGCCCGGCCGCCCGGACGGGCCGGCCCGAGGAGGTGGCCGGGGCGGATCTGGTGGTCTGCTGCACCACCGCCCGCGAACCGCTCTTCGACGGGCGGCTGGTACGGGCGGACGCGGTGGTCGTCGCCGTCGGATCGCACGAGCCGACGGCCCGGGAGACCGACACCGCCCTCGTGCGACGTTCGGCGGTGTACGTGGAGTCGCGGGCGGCGGCGCTGCGGGAGGCCGGTGATCTGCTCGTCCCGGAGGCGGAGGGGGCCTTCGGGGCGGGCCGTATCACCGGCACGCTCGCGGACCTGGTCACCGGACGGCTGCCCGGGGGAGGGGAGCGGGGCGGAGAGGAGCGCGGCGGAAGGGAGCGCGGTTGTCCACAGCTCTTCAAGAGTGTGGGCATGGCCTGGGAGGATCTTGTCGTGGCGGTGGCGCTGTACGAGGCCGCCGCCGTATGAGCAGCGCAACGTGACATTGTACGCTGGTGCTCTGCTCGTCGGCAGGTGAAGTCGGCAGGTGAAAAGGGCCTCGGAGGAATCGTCATGGGTGACCTGAAGCAGCACAGTCTCATCAAGGCCCAGGAACGCCTCCGCGACCAGGTCGGCCACGCCCTGCGGGCCGCGCTGATAGCAGGTGAGCTGCGCCCCGGCAGCGTCTACTCCGCCCCCGGCCTCGCGGCCGAGCTCGGCGTCTCCGCCACTCCGGTCCGCGAGGCCATGCTCGACCTCGCGCGCGAGGGCCTGGTCGAGCCCGTCCGGAACAAGGGCTTCCGTATCACCGAGGTCAGCGAGCGCGACCTCGACCAGTACACCGAGCTGCGCACGATGATCGAGGTGCCGACCATCGGCCGGATCACGAAGTCGGCCACGGCCGAGCAGCTGGAGGAACTGCGCCCGATCGCGCAGGAGATCGTCACCAGCGCCCGCGAGCACAACCTCATCGGCTACCTGGAGGCCGACCGCCGCTTCCACCTCACCCTGCTGGCCCTCGCGGGCAACGAGCGGCTGGTGGAGACCGTCGGCGACCTGCGCAAGCGCTCCCGGCTGTACGGGCTGACCGGGCTCGACGAGGCGGGCAAGCTGGTCTCCTCCGCCGAGGAGCACCTGGAGCTGCTGGACCTGATGATCAGTGGTGACGCGGAAGCGGCGGAGGCGTGCATGCTCCGCCACCTCGGGCATGTCCGCTCGCTCTGGGCCCAGGGCCGCGACGAGCCGGTGGGCCGCCCGGCGGGCGGTCTGGGAGCGGTCCGCTAGCCCCCTCCGCGCGCCCTCGCACACCGCCGGCCCGGTTCAACCCGGGCCGGTGGCAAGGGATTTGGACACGGCTGGATAACGTCGGCTCCACCCTCTTGTCAGTGCAATTTCACATTACTATGTTACCGGTCACATCGCAGAGCGTGTCCTTCCCTGGAGTGAGTGACCCCATGACCAAGCGCACCCAACTCGCCCTCGCCACCACCCTCGTGGCTGCATTCGTCCTCGGTGCCTCGGGCTGCTCCGGCACCACGAAGGGCTCCGCGGGCAACGGCGGCGCCAACCCCGCCGCCGCCAACGACGGCAAGATCCTCGGCGGCACCCCGGTCAGGGGCGGCACCCTCACCGTCCTGTCGAACCAGGACTTCGCCCACCTCGACCCCGCCCGCAACTGGGTGATGCCGACCATGGACTTCGGCACCCGGCTGCTCTACCGCACCCTCGTCACCTTCAAGGCCGAGCCCGGCAAGGCCGGCAGCGAGCTGGTCCCCGATCTCGCCACCGACCTCGGCACCCCCTCCGACGGCGGCCGCACCTGGACCTTCACCCTCAAGGAGGGCGTGAAGTACGAGGACGGCACCCCGGTGAAGGCCCAGGACATCAAGTACAACGTCGAGCGCTCCTTCGCCCCCGACCTCACCGGCGGCCCCGACTACGCCGCCCAGTACCTGGCCCGCACCGAGGGCTACAAGGGCCCCCTCCAGGGGCAGCACCTCGACTCGGTGAAGACCCCCGACGACCGCACGATCGTCTTCGAACTCAAGCGTCCCGTCGCCGAGTTCTCCGCGACCGCCACCCTCCCCACCTTCGCCCCGGTGCCCCCGTCCCAGGAGAAGGGCACCCAGTACGACGCCCGCCCCTTCTCCTCCGGCCCGTACCGGATCGAGTCCTACGACCGCGACAAGAAGCTGGTCCTCGTCCGCAACGAGCACTGGGACCCCGCCACCGACACCGTCCGCAAGGCGTACCCGGACCGGTTCGTGGTCGTCATGGGCCTCAAGGGCGGCCAGATCGACGACCGGATCATCGCGGGCGAGGGCGCCGACGCCTCAGCCGTCCAGTACTCCGACATGCGCCCCGAGAGCGCCCCCAAGGTGCTCCCCAAGCCCGAGGTCAAGTCCCGGCTGCTCGCCGAGTCCCAGGGCTGTACCGAGATGCTGCACCTCAACAACTCCCGCGCCCCCTTCGACGACCCCAGGGTCCGCCAGGCCATGCAGTACGCCGTCGACAAGGAGGCCGTCATCACCGCGGGCGGCGGCCCCGCCCTCAACGAGGTCGCCACCGCCTACCTCCCCCCGGCCCTCTCCGGCGGCAAGCAGGCCGACACCCTCAAGATCGCGCCGGCCGGCGACCCGGACAAGGCCAAGGAACTCCTCAAGGCCGCCGGGAAGGAGCGCCTGAAGGTCTCCCTCGCCGTCTCCACCGGCGACAAGGGCAAGGCCGAGGCCATCCAGCAGGGCCTGTCCCGCGCCGGGGTCGAGGTGGTCATCGACACCGTCGACCCGGGCGCCTACTACGACGTCATCGGGGACCTGTCCACCACCCCCGACATGACCCTCACCGGCTGGTGCCCCGACTACCCCTCCGGCTCCACCTGGATCCCCTTCGTCTTCGACGGCCGCACCATCAAGGAGAAGGGCAACCAGGGCAACTACAGCCAGTTCCGCGACGAGGAGACCATGAAGCGGATCGACGAGATCAACGCCATGGCCGACGCCAAGCAGGCCAACCAGGCGTGGATCGACCTCGACGCGGCACTCATGGCCAAGTCCCCCAACGTCCCGCTGCTGCTGGAGCGCAAGCCGCTGCTCGTCGGCACCAACATCGCCGGAGCCTTCGGCCACCCCGTCTGGACCGGCACCGTCGACTACGCCACCGTCGGGCTCAAGGACCCGGCGAAGAGCCAGGGCTGAGGAAGCCGGAGCCCGCCACCATGACCACCACCGCCCCGACCCCGGCCCCGCCGCCCGCACCGCCCGCGGCCCCGGCCCGGTCCGCGGCAGCGCCCGGCAGCAGCCCCTGGCAGCTCGCCCGCCGGGAGCTGGGCCGCCGCCCCGCCGTCCGCGTCAGCCTCGGCGTCGTCCTGCTCTTCGTCCTGATGGCCGTCACCGCGCCCTGGCTGGGAGCCCTCGGGGGCTGGTCCCCGCACGAGTTCGACAAGAGCGCGGTCGACCCGTACCTCGGCGGCCAGCCGCTCGGCGCCCTCGGCGGGATCAGTTCCGACCACTGGTTCGGCGTGGAACCGGTCACCGGCCGCGACCTGTTCGCCCGCGTGGTGCACGGCGCGCAAGTCTCCCTGCTGATCGCCTTCGCGGCCACCGCCATCGTGGTGGCCGCGGGCACCGCCGCCGGGATCGCCGCGGGCTACTTCGGCGGCCGCACCGACGCCGTCCTGTCCCGGCTGATGGACCTGACCATGTCCTTCCCCTCCCTCATCTTCATGATCGCCCTGCTGTCCGTGGCCAAGGACGTCAACCGGATCCTCCTGATGACCGCCGTCATCGGCGTCTTCGGCTGGCCCGGCGTCGCCCGCGTGGTCCGCGGCCAGACCCTCTCCCTCAAACACCGCGAGTACGTCGACGCCGCCCGCGTGGGCGGCTCCGGCCCCTGGCGGATCCTCACCCGCGAAATCCTGCCCGGCGTCTCGGGCCCCGTCATCGCCTACACCACCCTGCTCATCCCCGGGATGATCAGCACCGAGGCCGCCCTCAGCTACCTCGGCGTCGGCGTCCGCCCGCCCACCCCCTCCTGGGGCCAGATGATCGCCGAGTCCGTGGCCTACTACGAGACCGACCCCATGTACTTCGTCATCCCCAGCCTCTTCCTCTTCCTCGCCGTGCTCGCCTTCACCCTGCTCGGCGACGCCCTGCGCGACATCCTCGACCCCCGGGGCGGCCGCACATGATCGCCTACCTCGCCCGCCGGCTGCTCGCCCTGGCCGGCGTACTCCTCGCCATCGCGGCCGTCACCTTCCTCATCTTCTACGTCCTGCCCTCCGACCCGGCGGCCGCCGCCTGCGGCAAGACCTGCAGCGCCGAGCGCCTGGCCGACGTACGCCAGCACCTCGGGCTCGACCAGCCGCTGTGGAAGCAGTTCGGCGACTTCCTCACCGGCATCTTCACCGGCCGCACCCTCGGCACCGGCCCCTACGCCGTCGACTGCGCCTTCCCGTGCCTGGGCTACTCCTACGAGAGCTCGCTGCCCGTGTGGGACCTGCTGATGGACCGGCTCCCCGTCTCCGCCTCCCTCGCCCTCGGCGCCGCCGTGCTGTGGCTGGTCCTCGGCCTCGGCGCGGGCGTCACCGCCGCCCTGCGCAAGGACACCGCCACGGACCGCGCGCTGATGGTCGGAGCCGTCGCCGCCGCCTCCCTGCCCGTCTACTTCACCTCCGTCCTGCTCATCTACGGCGTGATCCGCATCGCCGGTCTGCTGCCCTACCCCAGCTACCAGGCGTTCACCGAGAACCCCCTCGGCTGGGCCACCAACCTGCTCCTGCCCTGGACCGCGCTCGCCCTGCTCTACGCCGCCATGTACGCCCGCCAGAGCCGCGGCTCGATGATCGAGGCGATGGCCGAGCCGTACATCCGTACCGCACGCGCCAAGGGCATGCCGGAGCGCACCGTCGTCGTCAAGCACGGCCTGCGCTCCGGGATGACGCCCATCCTGACCATCTTCGGCATGGACCTCGGCGGCCTGCTCGCCGGCGCCGTCATCACCGAGTCCATCTTCGGACTGCCCGGTGTCGGGCGGCTGTTCTACGGCGCGCTCGTCAGCTCCGACCAGCCCGTGGTGCTCGGGGTCACCCTGCTCGCCGCCTTCTTCATCGTCGTCGCCAACCTGCTCGTCGACCTCCTGTACGCCGTCATCGACCCGAGAGTGAGGTACTGATGGCCGCACCGCTCCTCGCCGTGACCGACCTGAGGGTCACCTTCACCACGCCCCGGGGCGCCGTCCGGGCCGTCGACTCCGTCGGCTTCACCGTGGAGGCCGGCCGCACCCTGGGCATCGTCGGGGAATCCGGCTCCGGCAAGTCCGTCACCTCGCTCGCCGTCATGGGCCTGCACCGCGGCGCCGTCGAGGTCGGCGGCTCCGTCGCCCTCGACGGGCGGGAGCTGACCGGCCTGTCCGAGCGCGAACTCGCCGCCGTCCGCGGCCGCCGCATGGCCATGATCTTCCAGGACCCGCTGTCCAGCCTCCACCCCTACTACACCGTCGGCGAGCAGATCGCCGAGCACCACCGCGTGCACTTCCGGGCCGGGCGAGCCGCCGCCCGCCGCCGCGCCGTCGACATGCTCGGCGAGGTCGGCATCCCGGAACCGGGCCGCCGGGCGGGGGAGTACCCCCACCAGTTCTCCGGCGGCATGCGCCAGCGTGTGATGATCGCCATGGCCCTGGCCTGCGAACCCGACCTGCTGATCGCGGACGAGCCGACCACCGCCCTCGACGTCACGGTGCAGGCGCAGATCCTGGAGCTCATCGCCCGGATCCAGCAGGAGCGTGGCCTCGGCGTCGTGATGATCACCCATGACCTGGGGGTCGTCGCCCGCGTCGCCCACGAGGTCCTGGTCATGTACGGCGGCCGGGCCGCCGAACAGGCCCCCGTCGACGCGCTCTTCTCCGATCCGGCCCACCCCTACACCCGCGGGCTGCTCGACTCCCTGCCCCGCCTCGACACCGCCGACGACGCCCCGCTCCCCTCCATCCCCGGCTCCCCGCCCTCCCTGCTGGCCCCGGCCCCGGGCTGCGCCTTCGCCCCCCGCTGCCCGCTGGCCGCCGCGCGCTGCGCCGAGGTACGGCCCGAGCCCGCCGCGTACGGGGACGGCCCCGGGCGGACGGTGGCCTGCCACTTCGCCGGGGCCCGTACCGCCCAGGAGGCGGCCCGATGAACCAGACCGCCGCACCGCTGCTGTCCGTACAGGACCTGACCATGACCTTCCCCGGGAAACGCTCCGCGACCGGGCGCCGGGGGGCGCCCGTGCGCGCCGTCGACGGGGTCTCCTTCGACCTGGAGGCCGGCCGCACCCTCGGTCTGGTCGGGGAGTCGGGCTGCGGGAAGTCCACCACCGGCCGGATGCTCGTCCGGCTGCTGCAACCCACCGCAGGCCGGATCGCCTTCGACGGGAAGGACATCAGCCGGCTCTCCCAGGCGGCCCTGCGCCCCCTGCGCACGGACCTCCAGATGGTCTTCCAGGACCCGCACTCCTCGCTCAACCCCCGCCAGACCGTGGCCCGCATCATCTCCGACCCGCTGCTGGTACGGGGCTGGAGCGCGGCCGACGCGCGCCGCCGGGCCGCCGAGCTGATGGAGCTCGTCGGGCTGATCCCCGAGCACATCGACCGCTATCCGCACGAGTTCTCCGGGGGACAGGCCCAGCGCATCGGCATCGCCCGCTCGCTGTCCACCAGCCCCCGGCTGATCGTCGCCGACGAGCCGGTCTCCGCGCTGGACGTCTCCGTCCAGGCGCAGATCGTCAACCTGATGGAGCGGCTGCGCGGCGAACTGGGCCTGGCCTACGTGTTCATCGCGCACGACCTGTCGGTGGTCAAGCGGGTCAGCGACCGGGTCGCCGTCATGTACCTCGGCCGGATCGTCGAGATCGGGGACAAGCGCTCCCTCTACGAGAACCCCCAGCACCCCTACACCCGGGCGCTGCTGTCCGCCGTACCGCTGCCGGACCCGGCGGCGGAGCGGCGGCGGGAGCGGATCGTGCTGCTCGGTGACCCGCCGAGCCCGGCCGCTCCCCCTCCGGGCTGCTCCTTCCACCCGCGCTGCCCGAAGGCGCGGGAGATCTGCCGGACGGAGCGCCCGCTCCTGCGGCCCGCCGCCTCGCGCGAGGTGGCCTGTCACTTCCCGGGTGACTGACGGGGATCACGGGAAGAAGGGCGGGGCCCCGGACCGGTCACCACCGGTCCGGGGCCCCGTACGCCTTCTCCGGCCTCTACAGGCCGAGTTCGCGGCGGAAGAACTCCAGCTCCAGCGCCATGATCTTCTCCCGGGTGCCGCCGGGCGTCATATGGGTGACCCCGGGCAGGGCGAGGAGCTGGTGGGGGCGGCCCGCGTCCGTCAGCGCCTCGGACAGGCGCAGGGTGTGCGAGGGGTGCACGTTGTCGTCGGCGAGCCCGGTGACCAGGAGCAGCGGCCGGGACAGCTTCGGGGCGTCGGGCAGCAGGGAGTCCCGCTCGTACACCTCCGGGTTCTCCTGCGGCAGCCCGAGGTACCGCTCGGTGTACGCGGTGTCGTAGTGCCGGAAGTCGGTGGGCGCGGCCCCGGCGGCCGCCGCGTGGAAGACGTCGGGGCGGCGCAGTACGGCCATCGCCGCGAGGTAGCCGCCGTAGGACCAGCCGCGGATACCGACCCGGCCGAGGTCGAGGTCCTCGTGGCGGGCGGCCAGCGCTTGCAGGGCGGCCACCTGGTCCTCCAGGGTGACCTCGGAGAAGCCGCGGTACATGGCCTGGGTGTGCGCGGGGGAGACGTAGGCGGTGCCGCGGTTGTCGACGGTCACCACGGCGAAGCCCTGGTCGGCCCACCACTGGCGGTGCTGCCAGCGGCGCGGGTCGGCGGTGACGTCCTGGGCGCAGGGGCCGCCGTAGCTGTCCATGAGGACGGGCAGCTTGCGGCCGGGGGCGTGGCCGCGGGGCAGGACGAGCGCGGTGGGGATCGCGTGCTCGGTGACCCGCTCCAGCACGGGGACGACCCGGTAGGGCAGCGGTTCGGACAGGTCGGCGGGGGTGAACTCGCGGTCGTCGGCGGTGCGCAGGACGCGCCGTACCCCGTCGGCGTCGGCGGTGGTCAGCAGCAGGGCCCCGGCGGAGGCGGACACGGTGTGCACGCCGGGCCCGTCGGCGAGCGGGGCGGTCTCCCCGGTGGTGGTGTCGAGCAGCAGCACCTGCTGCTCGGCCGGGTCGCGCAGCGCGGCCTCGATGAGCAGCCGGCCCCCGTGGAGCCCGGCCACGCCGCGGACCTGGAGCTCGTCACCGGTGAGGGGTACGCCGTCCACGGCGAGGCCGCGCGCGGCGCCGCTCGGGGTGTCGGTGACGGTCAGTACGCGCCCGTCGGGGAGGCGGGCGGGGGTGCCCGCGACATCGGGGTCCACCCACAGGGGGTGGGTGGTGCGGGAGAGCTCGCGGGTGCGGCCGGTGACCGGGTCGGCGGAGAGCAGGAGGACGGTGCGCTGGAGCCGGTCCTGCACGGTGAGCAGGATCTCCTCGGCCGACTCCCAGCCGGCGTCGGAGACATAGGGGTGGGCGGCGGCGTCCCACTCCAGGCGGGTCCGGCTGCCGTCGGGGCGGAGCACCCACAGCTGGACGTCGGCGTTGGGCCCGCCCGCCTCGGGGTAGGCGAAGTCCTCGGGCGGCAGCTCGGGGTGCGCGGGGTCGGTGAAGTACCGCCGCTGGAGGCCGGTCTCGTCGACGCGGGCGGCGAGCAGGGTGGCGCCGTCGGGGGACCACCAGTGGCCGCGGGAGCGGCCCAGTTCCTCGGCGGCGGCGAATTCGGCCAGGCCCCAGCGGGCTCCGTCGTCGGGGCTGATCCGGCCGCCCGGTGCGACGTACAGGGCGTCGTCGGAGACGTAGGCGGTGCGCGAGCCGTCGGCGTTGGGGCGCGGGTCCAGGGCCGGTCCGGCGGCGGGGATCTCCTCGGGGGCCGCGTCGGTGCGTGCGGTGACCGCGTACAGGCGTCCGTACAGGGCGAAGGCGGCGTGCAGGCCGTCGCCGGAGAGGGCGTAGGAGCCGATGCCGGCGGCGACGAGCCGGGTCCGCTCGCGCAGCCGGCGCTCGGCCTCGGGGAGGGGGCCGGGCTCGGGGCACAGGGCGCGGGGATCGGCAAGCCGGGTCTCGGCGCCGGTGGTGGTGTCGAGCACCCAGAGGCTGTCGAACGGGTCGGTCGGACCGGCCGAACGGAGGAACCAGAGCAGCCGGCCCTCGTCCCCGAAGGTCAGTGCCCGCGGGGCTCCGTGGGTGAACCGTGCCGTGCTGGCGGAGAGCCTGAGGAAGTCATCCATGATCGTAGTGTGACATGTGAAATGTCACCACCACTAGGCTGTTCGAGTGGTGACCCCCGGGGCACGGGCTTAGCGTCGAAAGGGTGGACCCGAACGCACAGCCGAGCAGCACCGGGACCGACGGCACGGGCCGAGGCAGCGGCAACGGACTCGCCCTCTTCGTCATCGCGTCCTGTCAACTGATGGTCGTTCTCGACATCACGATCGTGAACATCGCCCTCCCGCACATCCAGAGCGCGCTCGACTTCTCCACCGAGAGCCTGTCCTGGGTCGTCAACGCCTACACCCTCGCCTTCGGCGGGCTGCTGCTCCTCGGCGGCCGCACCGGCGACATCCTCGGCCGCAAACGCGTCTTCATCTTCGGCGTCCTGCTCTTCGGCCTGGCCTCCCTCCTCGGCGGACTCGCCCAGAACGAGGGCCAGTTGATGGCCGCGCGGGCCCTCCAGGGCGTCGGCGGCGCCATCGCCTCGCCGACCGCCCTCGCGCTGATCACCACCACCTTCCGCGAAGGGCCCGACCGGAACCGGGCCTTCGGCGTATTCGCCGGGGTCTCGGCCGCCGGCGGCGCCATCGGCCTGCTCGCGGGCGGGATCCTCGTCGAACTGCTCGACTGGCGCTGGGTGCTCTTCGTCAACGTCCCCATCGCCGTCGTGATCGCGGTCCTCGCCTCCCGGGTGCTGCGCGAGTCCGCGCGCCACGCCGGGCACTTCGACCTCGCGGGCGCGCTGCTGTCCACCCTCGGCATGGTCGCCCTCGTGTACGGCTTCATCCGCGCCTCGCAGGAGGGCTGGCGCGACCCCGTCACCCTCGGCTCCTTCGGCGCCGCCGTGGTCCTGCTGTCCCTCTTCATCCTCAACGAGCGCCGCTCGCCGCAGCCGATCACGCCGCTGCACATGTTCGCCGACCGCAACCGCGCCGGGACCTACGGCATCATGCTCATGCTCGCCTGCGCGATCTTCGGCATGTTCTTCTTCCTGACCCTCTTCGTGCAGATCGTGCTGGGGTTCAGCCCGATCCAGGCGGGGCTCGCCTTCCTGCCGGTCAGCGTGGTGATCGCGGTGGGCGCGGGCGTCACCGCGCGGCTGCTGCCGAAGTTCGGGCCGAAGCCGTTCATGGTCATCGGCGCGCTGTCCTCGGCGGTGGGCCTCGCCTGGCTGACGCAGACCGATGTGCACTCGACGTACCTCGGCAGCGTGCTCGGCCCGATGCTCTTCTTCGCCCTCGGCATGGGCCTGCAGTTCGTGTCGCTGACGCTGATGGCGCTGTCCAACGTCCCGGACCGGGAGTCGGGCGCCGCCTCCGGACTGCTGAACGCCACCCAGCAGGTGGGCGGCTCCCTCGGCCTGTCCATCCTGGTCACCGTCTTCGGCACGGCCAGCCGCAACGAGGCGAAGAGCCTGATACCGGACTTCCTGGGCACCGCCGGGCCCGTGGAGAAGGCGTACTTCCAGAGGACCGGGCAGTTCCCGAAGCCGTGGAGTGACCAGGTGCTGACCTCGGGCATCAGCCACGCCTTCGTGGTGGCGGCGCTGTTCACGCTGGTCGGGGCGGCGATCGCGCTGTTCGTGATCCAGGTCCGGCCCTCCGACCTCGAACGGCTCCAGGGCAACCACGCACCGGCGGCCGACCGCACCTGAGTCACCCCGAGTCACCTCCGGGCGATGTCGGCCCCGGCCGTGACCCGCGCCACGAAGGCGTTCAGATGGTCCATGAGGCGCGCCACCCGCTCCTCCACCGTCAGCGACTCCTCCTGCCGTCCCGCCCGCAGCTTCGGCACGCGCTTGCCCCGTACGTACAGGGAGCAGGCCAGGTCGGCGCAGACGTACGTGCCGACCGTATTGCCCTCGCGGCCGCGCGCCCCCGCCAGCGGAGCGGCGAGCAGGGTGACCCCGGAGGAGGCGTGCCCGGTCAGGCAGAGCTGGCACAGGCTGGACTTCACCGCGCTGGTCCGGCCCACGGAGGGCACGCGCAGGGAGATCCCGAGCGGCCCCTCCGCGCGCGGCACCACCAGATGCGCCCGCAGCGGCGCCCCGGGGTCGACCCAGCCCAGGAAGTCCAGGTCCGCCCAGGGGGTCGCGGCGAAGTCGAGCGGCAGGCGCAGGCGTGCCGCGTCCCCCTTGGTGCAGTTCACGAAGGACGCGCGGATCTGTTTCTCGCTGAGTGCTTCCACGGGCGTCGACCCTACGTCCCGCCCGCGGCCGCCCGCATCCCGATATCGGACACCCGGTCCGCGGGCGCCCTACGCGTCGAGGCGCCGGACCCGGCAGCGGGCCGGGCCCTCCGTCCGCAGGGTGATCCCGGCGCTGACCGGGATCTCGGTGTCCACCGCCTCGAACGCGTAGGCGCGCAGGATCATCGCCAGCGCGAGCACCGACTCCAGCATCGAGAAGTGCTGCCCGATGCAGGCGCGCGGCCCGCCGCCGAAGGGGAACCACGCGTACCGCGGCCGCCCCGCCTCCGCCTCCGGGGTGAACCGGCCCGGGTCGAAGCGGTCCGGGTCCGGCCAGTGCGCCGGGTGGCGGTGCGTCACCCACGGCGCGAGGATCACGTCCGCGCCCGCGGGCACGGCGTACCCGGCGATGCGGGTGGCGGCGACGGACTTGCGGCCGATGACCGGCGCGGCCGGGTAGAGCCGCATGGCCTCCTTGACCACCTGCCCGAGGAACGGCAGCCGGTCGAGGTCCGCGGCCTCGGGCGTACGCGCCCCCAGCACGCGGGAGACCTCCGCGCGGGCCAGGTCCTGCTGCTCGGGATGGCGGGCCAGCAGATGCAGGGCGAAGCAGAGCGAGGTCGCGGTGGTCTCGTGCCCGGCGAGCAGGAAGATCAGCACCTGGTCGCGCAGCTCGGCGGCGTCGAACTCCCGGTCGTCCGCGCTGCGGGCGGCGGCGAGCAGCGTCAGCAGATCCTCGCCGGCGGCCTCCGAGCCGCCCCGCCGCCGCTGCTCGATGATCTGGTCGCAGACCCCGTACAGCTCGTCCAGCGCGGCGGCCGCCCGGCGGTTGCCCGGGGTGGGCCACGTACGGGGGATGTTGGCGGGGGAGTAGCCGCGGCGCAGCACGTACTCCGTGATCACGGGGAAGGACCGGGCCACGACATCGGCGGTGGTCTCGACATCGGTGCCGAAGAGGATCCGGGCGACGGCGCGCAGGGCCAGGTGCATCATCTGGTCGGATACGTCGACCACGCCGTCCGGGGCACCGGCCCAGCCGTCGAGCACCGCGGCGGTCTCGGCGGCGACGGCCCCCGCGTACCCGTCGACCCGGCGCCGCGTGAACAGCGGCTGCACCAGGCGGCGCTGGCGCAGGTAGTCGCCGTCCTGGGCGGTCAGCAGGCCGTTGCCGAAGGACTCCCGGACCTCCTGGTAGAAGTGGTTGTCCTTGCGGAAGTTGGCGGACTCCGAGGCCAGCACCTGCTGTGCGCCCTCGGGGGAGAACACGCAGTACAGCTCGGCGCGCAGGCCGGGGGGCCCGGCGTCGATCCGTACGACGTCCCCGTGCTGGTGCTGCGCCCGCAGATAGGTCCCGAGGGAGTCCGCTTTCAGGTCGGGCAGCGACCCCAGCAGGGGCACCCCGCCGAGCACCGGCACCTCCGCACCCGCGCCCGCACCGACACCCGCATCCGCCCCAACGGCCATGACCACCCCATCCTCCGTCACCCTCCGCCACCGAAGCCCGATTCTGCCGCCGCCCCGACGGGCTGGCGAGACCTCCCGCGCTTTCCGGCCGAATCCGATAGGAAGTTCTGGCCGACCCCGATGAGTTCCACGCCCCTCCGCCCTCCTCCGCACGCTGGACGAGGTCTCAGCAAACAAATCCTCGACGTCGTCCACTGACCCGAAGCGACGACTATGCTCAGCCGATGCACCCCACCCCCCAGCCCACCCTCGACGAGATCGAGCAACGCTTCACCGCCCTGCTCAACGGCACCCTGACCAGGGACGAGGCCGACCGCTGGGCGGGCCGGTGGGTGAAGGACGACACCCTCGACTGGGACGAAACCTCCTGGTGGGCCCTGGGCCTCCTCCACGGAATCGACCTCCGTGGCGACACCCCCGACACCTACCTGCATGAAGAGGCCCAACTGCACGACTGGCTCACCGAACTGAGACACCGCCGAGCAGGCTGAGGCTCCCCGGCGTGCTCAACAGCGCACCGCTGCGTCAAGGCGGCGCGGTGGCCGACCGCACCGGGCGCGTCAGCCCGCCTCGCCCGTGATGCCCGCCAGGATGCCGCGGCCGTTGCCGAGGCGGAGGGCCAGGGCTGCGGGGAGGACGGCTGCCGTCAGGGCGACGGCGGCGCTCGCGGCGAGCAGTTCGGCGAGCGGGAGCCACGGCACCATCGCCGGGGTCTCGCCGACCAGCCGGGTCAGGGCCGCCCATGAGCCGGTGATGCTGATGGCCGAGGCGGCCGCGCCGATCACGGCGCCCGCCGCGACGCACATCAGCGTCTCCACCGTCACCGCGCGGAGCACCTGCCCCCGGGTGGCGCCCGCGAGCCGGAGCATCGCCAGCTCGCGGCGGCGGTCGCTGACCGTCATCACGAGGGTGTTGGCCAGAGCCAGCAGCGCGTACAGGACCGACAGGCCGAGGATCATCAGCATGCCGTTGCGGGAGCTCTCCGCGTTGGCGTCGGTGGCCGCGGCCGAGACCTCGTCGGGCGTGCTCACCCGGGCCCCCAGACCGTGCACGGCCGCCTCCAGTGCCGCCGCCGCGCCCGCGCGGTCCGCTCCCTCCCGCACCCGTACGGTGATCCGGCCGGGCAGGCCGGAGCCCGCGTACGCGGAGTCCACGTAGGCCCGTACGCCGTCGTTGCCCGGTGCCAGTACGGCGGCGACCCGCAGCTCCTTCGGGGTGCCGTCCGCGAGCCAGAGCCGGATCGTCTCACCGGCGTGCGGGGAACCCGGCCAGACGCTGCTCACCACGACGGACTCGGGGCCCAGGTCCGAGAGCGTGCCCTCGGACACCTTCAGCGCGGCCAGGGACTCCAGCGCCGCCGCGTCCACGGCGGCCGCCGAGCGGGCGACCGCGGGCTTGGGGCCGCGGTCGGCCAGCAGCGTCGTCGGCGTGCTGACCAGGGTCGTGACCCCGGGTACGGACCGCACCCGCTCGACCACCGTCCGGCTCAGGCCCGGCGTACCGGCCGGCGAGACGACGAAGTCCGCACGGGAGAGCTGCTGGCGGACGTTGCTGACCTGGGCGGCGTTGATGGTGTTGATCGTGCCCAGCAGGCAGCCGGCGAGGCTGATCACGATCACCACCGGGGTACTGGTGGCGGCCGTGCGGCGGAACGCGGTCAGCGCGCTCTGCCGGGCGGTCGTCCACACGACACCGCCCGCCTCCTCGGCGTCGGGGTCGCGGCGCCGGGCGACCGCGGTGGGCAGCGCCGTCAGGAACCGGATCAGGGGGCCGGCGACCACCCCGGCCAGGGTGACGCACGCGCCGACGACCAGCAGGCACAGGGAGGCCGAGGCGGCGGCGTTCGAGCCGGCCTCCGGCTGCATGGCGGCCGTACCGGAGACGGCGGCGACGCCCGCGGCCAGTGCGAGCCCGCCGAGCACCCATCGCACCAGGTTCCCGGCCCGGGAGCTCCGTTCGACCGCCGCGTCCCGCAGCGCCTCGCCGGGGGCGACCCGGCCGGCCCGTACGGAGGAGACCATGATGCCGGCCAGCGCGGTGACCATGCCGATGCCCGCGGCGCTCAGCAGCGCCCACCAGGGCACCGGCACCGTGAAGTCCGGGGTGACGATCGCGTGGTCGACCAGCCAGTTCCGGGCCAGCGGGGCACCGGCCAGGCCCATCAGGGCGCCCGCGGCCGAGGCGAGTACGCCCACGAGTACGGCCTCGCACCAGATCACGCGGCGCAGCTGGCGCCGGGTCGATCCGACCAGCCGCAGCAGGGCCAGCTCCCGGCGGCGCTGCGCGATCGACAGCGCGAAGGTCCCGGCGACGACGAAGACCGCGACAAAACCGGCCACGCCGGCCGCCAGACCGAGCGGGGTGTCCACGCTGTCCATCTGGGCCAGCAGGACGAGGTGTGGGGGTCGGCGGCCGCTCGCTCGCTGCCGGTCAGGACGGAGACGCGGGCGCCACCGGCCGCGGCCACGGCCTTGCGTACCTCCTCGGCCGGCCCGTAGGCGGCCAGGGCATCGACGGCGGGGGAGAGGCGCGCCGCCGTGGCGTCCGCGAAGAACAGCGCGTGCTCGAAGGGGACTTCGCCGGTGACACCGGTGACGGTGGCGGTGCGCGGCCCCGTACCGGTCGTCAGGCGCAGCTGCTTCCCGATGAGCGCGGCGTCACCACCGCCCACCACGAGCTCGTCCTCCGCGGCGGGCGGGCGGCCGGCCGCCAGGCGGTAGCCGCCGGCCTCGTGCGCCGACCAGCCGCGCCCCACCTGGTCCTTGGGCCCGCCCTGGAGCTGGGCGTAGAAACTGTGGTCCTCGACGACCCGGCCGGTCGCGGCCACGGCCGCCACCAGCTGCGGTGACAGGCCCGGCTGCTGGGGCAGGGCCGTGCTCTGCGCCTGACCGGACGTGCCGACGACGTCGATCGTGCTGTTCGGTACGACGACCACCGGCGCCTCGGACCAGCGCTGCCGGGCGGAGTCCACGACGCTGCCGGTCGCGGCGATCACCGGGATCGCCGTCGCCATCAGCCCGACACCGAAGGCGAGCGCGACGAAGGTGCCGACGAAGGACACCCAGCGCACGCGCAGGGTGGCGAAGGCGACGCTCAGCATGCGACGGCCTCCAGGCTGGTCATACGGGCGGCCACCTGCTCGGGCGTCGGGGCCTCCAGCGAGCCGGCGATCCGGCCGTCGGTGAGGAAGACGACGCGGTCCGCGTACGAGGCGGCGACCGGGTCGTGCGTCACCATGACCACCGCGCGCTCGCCGTCGTCGGCCAAGGCACGCAGCAGGCCGAGTACTTCGCGCCCGCTCCTGGTGTCCAGGGCGCCCGTCGGCTCGTCGGCGAGGACGACCGCGGGCCGGCTGATCAGCGCCCGCGCGATGGCCACGCGCTGCTGCTGGCCGCCGGACAGCTCGCCGGGCCGGTGCCGGTGCCGGTCGGCCAGGCCGACCGAGGTGAGCGCGGCCAGTACCTCGGACTTCTTGGGCCGGTGACCCGCGAGCTTGAGGGGGAGGGCGACGTTCTGAGCGGCCGTCAGGGAGGGCAGGAGGTTGAACGACTGGAAGACGAAGCCGATCTTCTCGCGGCGCAGCAGAGTCAGTTCGCGGTCGCCCAGACCGCCCAGTTCGGTGCCGCCGACGAGTACGGTCCCGCTGTCGATGGACTCCAGGCCCGCGGCCGCGCGCAGCAGCGTCGACTTCCCGGAGCCGGACGGCCCCATGATGGCGGTGAAGGTGCCGGCCGGGAAGCCGAGGCTCACCCGGTCGAGGCCCACGACGGGCTCGGGTCCGGAACGGTAGGTCTTTGCGACGGAGCGGAGTTCGACACCGAATCGTGTGACGGTCATGTCGGTAAGTACACCTTCCGGTCCATCGCCGGACAATGAACCGCGGCTCAGTCCTGGGGGTGGTGCCTGCACCACCCCCAGGGGGGTCAGTGGATGCGGATTCCGCCCTTGCCGGTGCGTACGGTCACGGCGTGCCGGGCCGTGCGGTTGACCGGGAGGGAGATCATCGGGGCCGTGTCGCTGTGGGTCTCGACGGCGTACTCCGTACCCGCGGGCAGCGAGAGATCGACCGCGCCGGTGTCCGTGACCACGTCGAGCGCGACGGGCGGTTCGGCGAAGTCCCCCCGCACCGCTCCCCGGGAGGTCACCACGGACACCTGGGGGGAGCGGCTGTCGGCGAGGGTGGCGGTGCCGGATTCGGTACGCAGCCCCACGGGGCCGGCCGCACCGCGGACGTCGATGGTCCCGGTGCCCGTCCGCAGGTCGAGCGGGCTGGCGAGGCCGCTGGCGGTGATCGCACCGGAGCCCGCGCTGAGCCGGGCGGCCAGACCGGCCGGGACCGCGATGTCCAGCCGCAGGGAGCAGCCCGTGCGGCAGGCGGCCCGGACCGTGACCCGGCCGTCCCCCGAGCCGACGGACACCTCGGGCCGCGGCCCGGACCAGGTGCCCCTCGCGGAGACCCGTACCGCGGAGTCGGTGCCCGGCCGCAGGGAGACGGCGGTGCCCTCGGTCGCGACCTCCAGCAGGGCACTGCCCGCGGCATCGGCCTGCAGCGCCTGGTCGAACCCGCGGGGGGCGGCGAGCAGGGCGACGATGCCCAGGCAGGCGCAGGACACGGTGAGGACCAGCAGCGCCAGACCGCCGCCTACGGCCCAACGGCGCTCCCTGGACGATGCCGGACGGGGTGGCTCCGGGCGTGCCGTTGGGCGTGCCGGTTCCGGGGGACGGGCCGACGTAAGGATGTCAGGCTCCCAGGTAGCGCAGGACGGCGAGGACGCGCCGGTGCCCGCCGCCGTCCTCCTTCGGCAGGTCCAGCTTCGCGAAGATGTTGTTGATGTGCTTGCCCACCGCGCTGTGTGTGATCGTCAGGGCCGTCGCGATGGCCGCGTTGGACTCGCCCTCGGCCATCAGCGCCAGTACCTCGCGCTCCCGGGCCGTCAGCGCCGTCAGCGGGTCCTGCCGGCGGCTGCGGGTCAGCAACTGCTTGACGACCTCGGGGTCGAGCACGGTCTCGCCCGCCCGCACCCGTTCCAGGGTCTGGACGAAGTCGTCCACGTCGGAGACCCGGTCCTTGAGGAGGTAGCCGATCCCGCCGCTGTTCTCGCCCACGAGGTCGAAGGCGTAGCGCTCCTCCACGTACTGGGAGAGCACCAGGACCCCGGTCCCGGGCCAGCGGCCGCGGATCTCCAGGGCCGCGCGCAGCCCCTCGTCGACGAAGCTCGGCGGCATCCGGACGTCCACGACACAGACGTCCGGGCGGTGTTCCGCCACGGCGGCCAGCAGGGCCTCGCCGTCGCCGACCGCGGCCACGACCTCGAATCCCTCCTCGCCCAGCAGCAGCACCATGCCCTGCCGCAACAAGGCGGAATCCTCGGCGATCACTACCCGCATTGCACATCCACTTCGATCAGGGTCGGTCCGCCGGGAGGGCTGGTGACGGTCAGCGTGCCGTCGATCCCCGCGACCCGCCCGGCCAGCCCGGCCAGTCCCGTGCCGCGGGCCGGATCCGCCCCGCCCGCACCGTCGTCACCGATGATCACACGGAGCCGGTCGCCGTCCCGGCGGATCTCCACCCAGGCCCGGGAGGCCCCGGCGTGCTTGGCGACGTTGGTCAGCGCCTCCGTCACCACGAAGTAGGCCGCCGCCTCGACGGCGGCCGGCGGCCGCGGCTCCGCCCGTACGTCCACGGTGACGGGTACGGGTGCGCGGGCCGCCACCGCGGTGAGCGCGGCGCCCAGACCGCGGTCGCTGAGCACGGGAGGGTGCAGGCCCCGGGCCAGTTCCCGCAGCTCGGTGATGGCAGCGCGGGCGTCCTCGCGGGCACCCTCCACGATCTCCCGCGTCGCCTCGTCTCCCGACTTGCGCAGACGGGACACCACCCTGCCCAGCGTCATCGCCACGGCCACCAGCCGCTGCTGGGCCCCGTCGTGCAGATCGCGCTCGATCCTCTTGCGTTCCGCCTCGACGGCGGCGAGCAACAGGTCCCGGCTGGACGTCAGTTGCACGACGCGCTCGGTCAGTTCGAGATCCCGGGGCGGCGCCAGCAGGGCCCGCCCGAGCGCGGCGTCGAGCGCCGTCAGGGCCCGCACCAGGGCGGGCGACACGAACACCCCGAACAGTACGGCGGCCACGGCGACCACCAGGGACTCCCCGAACCCGTCCACGGAGACCGGGCCGAGGGCCGCCCGGCCGCGGGGCAGCCGGTCGTAGTAGCCGGGCAGCGCCACGAGCGTGAGCGGCACGGCCCAGGCCAGCGCCACCCCCACTCCGGTGACCACCGACACCGGGATCAGCGCGACGAAGTACCCGAGCTCCCGCCACGCGCAGCGGTCGCGCATCAGCGAGCGCAGCGCGGGCAGCATCGGCCCGGCCGGTGGCACATGGGGCGGCGCCGGGATCTCGACCCGGCAGGTCGCGGCGAAGCGGCGGCGCTCCAGAGCCGCAAGCCGCCCCAGAGCCCACCCCGCGGCCACCACCACAGGCACCCCGGACAACGCGACGGGCACCAGCAACACCCCGGCCACCAGCCCGAACAGCACAACCACGGCGGCCAGGGCAATCACCCCATCAGCCGCAAGGTGCGCACAACCACCCCACAACGCCCCGGATCACAGGCCCCGCCGCGACATCACCCCCTTCACCCCGGCCACCGCCACCCACCCCACTCCTCTCTGCCCCCAGCCACTCCGCCAGACCACCTCCGAGCCGCTCAGCCCGACACGGCGACCGGGAGGTTGTCGATCACCATGACATGACCGGTCGGCCAGGGCGCGTCCTGGGGAGCGCTCTACTGGATCCCGTGGTCAGCGCGGCACCGGGGGGAAGTGGTGGGCCGTCCGCGGGGCGTGGGCACTGGCGTGGAAGCCGAAGCTGACGAGGATGACGCGCTCCCCGGCGCCGACGGCGGTGCGGCCGTGCGGTGTGAGGGCTCCGTCGAAGACGACGCAGTCTCCCGGTGCGAGGTCGTATGCGCGGTAGCCATGGGCGGTGATGAAGACGGTGCAGCTCGCGGTGGGGGTCGCGGGGGGACGCTCGTGCTTGAGGCACAGGATCAGGTTCGCCTCCCCGAAGCCGAATTCGTCCACGTGGAAGTCGAGGAACTGTCCTTCTTCCACGTAGGCGATGTAGACGCCGGTGTGGGGCTGCTCGACCTCCAGGCCGGTGGCCTGCGATACGAGGGCGGCGAGATCGACCTGCCCGGCGAAGAGGTTCGCCGCGTCGCCGACAGCAGCGTTCCACTTGCCGTTGTGCACGTACCCCTCAGAGGCCAGCGTCTTCTCGGCCTCCTCCGCCATGGCTGCGAGCAGCTCGGCGGGGAACGGCTGCTCGCGCAGGTGACGGGGACGGACCCGCTCGTGGGCGGTGAGGTCGCGGACGGCGTCCCGGATGGCGGGGAATCCGGTTTCCCACCCGGCCGGGGTCCGGGTCGTGCTCCGGGCCTGGAGCCATGCGGTCCAGCAACGGCTCCAGTGTGCCGCTTCCGCCCGGCTGATCAGCAGTTCGACGCGGTCGACTGCTGACTGGGTGGATTCGATCAGCCCGGGGTCTCCCTTGGAGGTGCGCAGTCGCAGCGCTTCCCGCAGGTGGGCGCGGGCCTCGACGAGACTGCCCTGCTCCATCAGGTGCTTGCCGAGGTGCTGAAGGGCGAAGTCGACGAGTTCCGGATGCTGGCTCCGGGCGGCCTCCAGCGCCCTCCGGTAGAGCTTGTCACCGGTCCGGGTGTCACCGGCATAGCGGTGGGCGTCAGCGAGGTTGAGTCCGGTGGCGATGACGGCCCGGGAGTTTCCGTCGGCCATGGCGAGGTCGAGCGCCTTGCGCAGGAACAGGCGTGCCTGGTCGTGGTGGCCCAAGGTCATCAGGCCGATTCCGGTCCACCGCGCCAGGACGCGGGATCTGGCGGCATCCGTGCCGTCGGGAAGCAACCGGAGTTCCCCGCGGATCTTCTCGACGGCCGCCGCCAGCGCGGCATGGTCGGTGGGGACCATGCGCAAGGCATCGTCCTGGGTGATGAGGTGTTGAAGCATCCGCCCCTCCTCTACAGCTCGTCGGTCCGGTGGCGCAGGTCGGCCAGCAGCTCCTGGCCGTGCCGGGTGAAATGCTCACGGAGGAGTTCGAGCCGGCCCATGAGGTAGCGGACGGCCGACATGCCTTCGTCGTAGGCGGCCCGGATGCTCGCGCGCTCGTTGGCGTTCAGATCGTCGCGGTCGAGTTCGATGCGACGGAAACGCAGGAGCTGGTTGTACACGCACGTCGCGTGGAAGGCCCGGTCCACCTCCCAGAACTGGTTTCGGGGCACCCCTTGCGCGGCGCGCCACGCGATTTCGATCCTGGGGGACGTCTTGGAGGAGTACTCATCGGCGAAGACCTGGTGCTGGAGGACGTGGAAGCTCACCGACTGGTGTACGGCCTCATGCAGCAGGTTCTCCGCCAGGAAGAGGGGGGACGGCTCCTCGCTGACGGTGTTCGGCGGGATGTGGTGCCGGGCCTTCTCGGAGAACGTGATGACGTACGGGAGTGCCGGGTCGCTGGAGCTGGTCAGGGACGAGGCGCGGACGCCGGGCTTGAGGCCCACCCACAGCAGGGCCCGTACGAACTCCCGGAGCTGGGCGAAGCCGTCAGGGTGGACCGAAGCCAGGCGCTCCAGTGCTGCGGTCAGCGCGGTTCGGCGCTCGTCGGTGTGCGGGACGATCTCGTAATCGGCCAGGCTGATTTCGCGGGCGATGGATTCGGGCAGCTCGGCGCTGAACCAGTGGATGCGGGCTCCGGCTACGTCCACGGTCTCGCTGGTCAGGGAGCGGGAGTGCTCGGCGTAGGGCACGCCCGACTTCACAAGACGTTCCATGAGGGCGAACGGCAGGGCCTGCTCGCAGTCGGTCTCGCGCAGGCGGATCAGCGCTGGATCCTTCCGGCCGAGGTCGAAGAAGGAGCCGGCCTCGACGCGGGTGGCGATGGTGTTCTCCAATGTGGGCTCTCCTTGGTCGCGGTGTGCGGGTGGCGGGGATGGGTGCGGGGCGCCCCGGAACGTTGTGCCGAGACGCCCCGCGATGCCATCAGTCAGCTCGCTCGGTCCGGTGCCGCGGTCAGACGGCAGGTGTCTCCGGCGCGAAGTCGCCGTCCGGGACGGAGTGGTCCAGGCGTCGGGTCAGGCACTCGACGGTCGGCGCGGGTGTGAAGTCGCCGTCGGGGACCGAGTGGTCCAGACGGCGCGTGAGGTGGTTGACCTGGATGGTGTCGGACATGGTGATGCTCCCTTTGGTGTACGTGAGTGGTGATGGGGTGATGCGCCCGCCCCGGCCACAGGAACGATGGAGCGGGAGTGTGTGGGTGTCAGGCAGGCTCGATGTGCGCGAGGTGTTGGACGCCACCGCCGACGGAGCGCACCCACACGTGGGTGGGGACGGGCTCGGGCTGGTCTTCGCGCTGTCGGTCCAGGGGACGGCTGGGGAGTTCGGGGCCGGGCATCGAGCGCTCCTCTCCGGGTGGTCGCAGCGGGGCGCAGGGACGGTGGGGTAGGGCTGCCCCCCGGGGCTGGTCGATCCCGCGAGATGAACGTACGGTCGCTCTGCGTGCGGTAGGACTGACTGTGGGTACGCGTTACGGCGGGCCGTACTGGGGAGCGCGATGGCCACGAGACCGATCACCGGCACGATCGCGGGCTTCGTGCTGCGTACCGCCCGGGAATCGGTGCCACTCACCCAGTCGGGCATGGCAGAGGCCCTGTGCGTGGACCTCGCCACGGTGCAGGGCTGGGAGTCGGGCCGGCGTCCGGTGGCACATATGCGGGCGGCGGATCTGCTGGGGCTGCGGCGGAGGCTGGTCGCGCGGGGAGCGGACGCGATGGTCGTCGCGCTGCTCGACGCGGCTATGGACGCGGACCGGATCATTGCGGCCACGCTTCAACCGACCGAGGGGCCGCACCCGCTGGCCGAGTGGGTTCACACCCGGGACACCGCCCACATGCTCGCCTGGGCGCTCACCGGGATTCGCCCGCCGTCCCTTTCCGGCGTCCCGTCCCCACGCCGCAGGGGGCCGGCAGCGGCTTCACCCCTCCTCCCCGTCCCCGACCGGCTGGCGTTCTTCCAACGACTTCGGACCACGGCGGAAGCGGCCCCCCGGACGGAATCCCGAGGGGCGCTTCTGCACCGTCAGGCCCTTTACCTGACCTCGTACGACAAGAGTGCGGAGGCGGCAGCATGGACGGCGCAGGCGCTGCATGCCCGGCGGGGGCTGCTCGCCCGACGAGGGTGGACGCCGCAGTGGGCCGAAGCGCGTTCGACGGCGACTGCCCTCGCGCGGTTGGGTGATCCGGTGCCGCTGCTCGACTTCATCGAGCGGGCGCTCGTGGACGACGACGCGGGCGAGGCGGCGAATCTGAACTACTGGGCCTATTGGCTCGGCGGTACCCCGTTACCCCAGTCCGACGACATGTTCATGCGTGACCGTCAGCTCACCGGCTGGGATCCCGTCACGCTCCTGCGAGGGCTCACGTACGGCCTGCACCATGCCCCCGGATACGTCGACCTGTACGTGCACACGATGTGGGCTCTGCTCGCGGCTCACCCGTGGCTTCCGCAGGCGTCCCACCTGCTGGTGCGGGACCTGGCGGAGCGTACCGAGCGCTTGTTGGACGGGGGCGTCATCTCCGGAAGGTCCCGGCGCGAACTCACCACTGTGCATTACGTTCTTCGTGATCGAACCTGAGACCGGAGGTCAGCAGATGGCAGACGAGACGGCGAGCGCGCAGGGCACCGCATGCTTCATCTTCGAGATGGGCGTGATGAAGAACGCCAAGCGGACCGGCTGGTGGTTCACCGGTAACAACAACCCCGAGTCGATCGCCGACCACTCGTTCCGCGTGGGCATCATCGGCGCGGTGCTGGCCATGATGGAGGGAGTGGATCCCGCGAAGACAGCGCTGATGTGCCTGTTCCACGACACCCAGGAGACGCGGATCGGGGACATCCCGCACATCGGACGGCGTTACATCGACGTCGCCGAGAATGTGGATGTCACCGCGGACCAGGTCGCGCGGGCGCACCCTGCTGTCCGGGTCGGTGTGCTGCGGGTGGTCGAAGAGTACGAGGCCAACGACAGCCCGGAGGCGATCGTGGCCAAGGACGCGGACAAGCTGGAGTGCCTGGTGCAGGCGGTGGAGTACCGGTCTCAGGGCAACACCCTCGTCCAGGACTGGATCGACACCTCGCTGAACAGCCTCAAGACCGCGTCCGCCCGTGAACTCGCCGAGGCCGCGCTGAACATGTCCCCGCTGGAGTGGCGGAACAAGTACCTCGGCTGATCCCGGGAACGGCGGAGCCCCCGCCGGCCGGCTCGGTGCCGGGGCGGGGGGCGTCCTGTCAGGGGGAGGTGTGCTCGGTCTCTAGATGTCGCGGAAGATTTCGATCTGGGCGCCTACCGAGTTCAGGCGTTCCGCCAGTTCCTCGTAGCCGCGGTTGATGACGTAGACGTTGCGGAGGACCGATGTGCCCTCGGCCGCCATCATCGCCAGGAGGACGACCACCGCCGGGCGGAGGGCCGGGGGGCACATCATTTCTGCCGCGCGCCAGCGCGTCGGGCCTTCCACCAGGACGCGGTGGGGGTCCAGGAGTTGGAGGCGGCCGCCCAGGCGGTTGAGGTCGGTGAGGTAGATCGCGCGGTTGTCGTAGACCCAGTCGTGGATCAGGGTCTGGCCCTGGGCCACGGCGGCGATGGCCGCGAAGAAGGGGACGTTGTCGATGTTCAGCCCGGGGAACGGCATCGGGTGGATCTTGTCGATCGGGGCTTCGAGCTTCGAGGGGCGGACCGTGAGGTCGACCAGGCGGGTGCGGCCGTTGTCGGCCGTGTACTCGGCCGAGCGGTCGTGGTCCAGGCCCATCTCCTCCAGGACCGCGAGCTCGATCTCCATGAACTCGATCGGCACCCGGCGGATCGTCAGCTCCGACTCGGTGACGACCGCGGCGGCCAGCAGGCTCATCGCCTCGACCGGGTCCTCGGAGGGGGAGTAGTCCACGTCCACGTCGATGTTCGGGATGCCGTGCACCGTGAGGGTGGTGGTGCCGACGCCCTCGACCTTGACGCCCAGCGCCTCCAGGAAGAAGCACAGGTCCTGGACCATGTAGTTGGAGGAGGCGTTGCGGATGACGGTGACGCCGTCGTGCCGGGCGGCGGCCAGCAGCGCGTTCTCGGTGACCGTGTCCCCGCGCTCGGTCAGTACGATCGGGCGGTCCGGGGAGGTGCCCGGCTCGACCTTCGCGTGGTAGATGCCCTCGGTCGCGGTGATGTCCAGGCCGAAGCGGCGCAGGGCGATCATGTGCGGCTCGATGGTGCGGGTGCCGAGGTCGCAGCCGCCGGCGTACGGGAGGCGGAAGGTCTCCATCCGGTGCAGCAGCGGGCCCAGGAACATGATGATGCTCCGGGTCCGGCGGGCCGCCTCCGCGTCCATGGCCTCCATGTCCAGGGTGGCCGGCGGGACGAGCTCCAGGTCCACCCCGTCGTTGATCCAGCGGCTGCGGACGCCGATGGAGTTCAGGACCTCCAGCAGCCGGTAGACCTCCTCGATGCGCGCCACCCGGCGCAGCACCGTACGGCCCTTGTTGAGCAGTGAGGCGCACAGCAGGGCGACGCACGCGTTCTTGCTCGTCTTGACGTCGATGGCGCCGGAGAGGCGGCGCCGGCCCACCACGCGCAGGTGCATGGGGCCGGCGTAGCCGAGGGAGACGATCTCGCTGTCGAGCGCTTCACCGATGCGGGCGATCATTTCGAGGCTGATGTTCTGGTTGCCGCGCTCGATCCGGTTCACCGCACTCTGGCTCGTGCCGAGGGCGTCGGCAAGCTGACTCTGTGTCCAGCCCCGGTGTTGCCGGGCGTCACGGATGAGCTTGCCGATGCGTACGAGGTAGTCGTCTGCCATGGGGAGCACGGTATCTCAGATATGAGATGAGGCGCGCGGCGGGTGGGGCAGACGGGTGGCGCGAGTCCCCCATAAGGGACTTACCGGTCGTCAATTCTTCCGCCCGGAGTATGTGAGCCCACCCACCACCCCCCACCCCACCACCCGCCGCCCCGTCACCCACCACCCGCCCCGCCGAAGCCCCGCCCTCAGTGCCCGCAGGCCCCGTGGCGGCCCCCTCCGTGCACCCCCGCGTACGAAGCCGGGCGCGGCGGGGTCGCCGCCGTGGCGGCCAGCCGGGCCGAAGCCGCCTTCCCCGAGGCGGAGTCCGCGTCGTGCACGGCACGCCCGCCGACCAGGGTCAGCCGGACCCCCGTCCCGCTGATGTCGGCCACCGGGCAGCGCCGTACGTCGCGGTCGAGCAGCACCAGGTCCGCCGCCCGGCCCGGTTCCACCGTGCCCGTCAGTCCCTCCTGCCGCAGCTGCCACGCCGTGCCCGAGGTATGCATCCGCAGCACCGTGTCCCGGCCCAGCGCCTCCAGTTCGCGGTGGAGCGGCCCCGTCCCGGAGGCGCCCTGCCGGTCGATCGCCGTCCGCAGCTGGTTCCACACCTGGAGGGCGTCCACCGGCCAGTCGGAGCCGCCCGACAGCCGCGCCCCCGCCTTCTCCAGACTCCGTGCCGGATACATCCACCGGTGCCGCTCCGGGCCGATGTACGGGAGCAGCGCCTCCATCGTCCAGGTGTCCTGCGCCGCCCACTGGAGCTGCATGCACGCCGCGACACCCAGTTGGGCGAACCGCCGCAGGTCCGCCGGGTCCACGAGTTGCAGGTGCGCAATCGCGTTGCGGGCGTCGCGCCGGCCCGTCGCCCGGACGGCGTACGCGTACCCGTCCAGGGCGGTGCGGACCGCGCGGTCGCCCAGCCCGTGGGCGTGCATCTGCCAGCCCGCCCGGTTGAAGGCGGCGGTGAGCCGGCCGTAGTCCGCCGCCGAGGTGTACAGCTCGCCCCGGTTGCCGGTCGGCCGGCCCTGCCCGTCCAGGTACGGCCTGAGCAGTGCGGCCGTCTGCGCCGGGTACTCGATGACCCCGTCCAGGAAGACCTTGACCATCCCGAAGCGGAGCCCCCGCACCCCCTCGAACTCCCGCCGCAGCCCCCGCGCGTACGCCAGCGCGCCCGCCGGGTCCCTGGTCTGCTCCGCCTCCAGCCGGATGGCCGGCACGATCCGCTGCGGCAGCTTCCCGGCCGCCGAGAGGGCCTGGTACAGCTCCAGTTCGTGCCGTCCCACCAGCGCGTCCATCATGGTGGTGACCCCGGAGGCGGCCGCCAGGTCCAGCACCTTCGCGCAGGCCGCGACCAGCTCCGCCCGGGTGGGCGCCGGGATGTGCCGCCGCACCAGGGCCTGGGCGTCGTCCTTGAGCACGCCCGTCGGCTGCCCGTCCGCGCCCTTGACCACCTTGCCGCCGACCGGGTCGGGCGTGGCGGCCGTGATCCCGGCGATGTCCAGGGCCCGCCGGTTCGCCCAGAGGTTGTGGCCGTCGCCGCCGATCAGGGCGATCGGCCGCCGGGTCGGCAGGGCGTCCAGGACGGCGTGGTGCGGCAGGGTGCCGACGGGGAGCAGCCCGACCGGGTTCCAGTCCTCCACCACCAGCCAGCGGTCGGGCTCCGCGCCCGCGCCGCCCGTCTCGGCGAGGAAGCCCGCCAGGATCTCGCGCAGCTGCTCCGGGGTGGTCTCGGCGCCCTCCAGCGAGGGGGACAGCGAGCGCTCGCCGGCGCCGAGCGGGTGGACATGGCCGTCGTGGATGCCGCTCATCACCGTGTTGCCCCGGGCGTCGACCACCTCGGTGTCCCGGCCCACGTGCCGGCGCAGCGCCGCGTTGCTGCCGGTGGCCAGGATCTTCCCGTCGCGGCCCACCGCGACCGCCTCCACCGGCGCCCGGCCGCCCGTACCGGTGAACACGGAGGCGCTGTGCACGACCAGGGCCGCCGAACCGCGCCCGGTGGAGGGGGTGGCCGAAGCCGGTGCGGCCCCCAGCAGGCCGGCCGCCCCGGTGGCCCCGGCGGCCCCGGCAGCCGCCAGGAGGCTCCGGCGGGACAGAGGGCGGGCCAGGCCGCGGGACAGATCGCGGGACAGATCGCGCGAGAAATCGCGGGAAGGGTGTGAAGAAGACGTCATGCCCACTCCAAAGGTTGGTGTGGCCAGGACACTGTTTGATTAACCGCTTAACCAGAAGCCGCCCCCGCCGACGAAATCCGTACGATGGCCGCGTGCCCGCACCCCCGCCCGCACCCGCCCCGGGCCCCGGCCGCCCCACCCCGGGACCCGCCCCCGCCGCGGGAACCGCCCCCACCCTCGCCGACATCGCCCGCGCCGCCGAGGTCTCCACCGCGACGGTCTCCCACGCCCTCAACGGCACCGGCCGCCTCGGCGAGTCCACCCGCCGCCGCGTCCGCGAGGTCGCGGGCGCCCTCGGCTACGGGACCCACCGCGGCCCGCGCACCCGCAGCCTCGGCGTCGCGGTGACCACGTACGCCGGCGACGCCTGGGACTTCGTCGGCGTCGCCTACTACTCCCGCCTGCTCACCGCCGCCACCTCGGCCGCGCACGCGCACGGCTACGCCCTGACCACCCTGCCCGCCGACCGGGGCGCCGAGCCGCTGTGGCACACGCTCGCCGTGGACGGGATGCTGCTGCTCGACAGCCCGGCCGGCGACCCGGTGCTACGGGCCCTGCGCGCGCGGGGTCTGCCGGTGGTCTTCGACGGCCGGCCGCCGGACCCCCGGCCGGGGGATGCGTGGGTGGACAACGACCACACCGCGACCACCCGGCAGGTGCTCGACCACCTCGCCGCCTCCGGGGCCCGGCGGATCGCGCTGCACGCCGGATACGGCCGGGAGTTCTACACCGCGGCCGTCACCTCGGCCTACGAACAGTGGTGCGCGGAGCACGGCCGGGCGCCCCTGCTGATCCCCTTCGACCCCGAGGACACGGCGGGGCACGCCTTCGACGCCGCACTGGCCGGGCCGGACCGCCCCGACGCCGTGTACTGCGTCTACGACCCGGGCGGCCGCCAGGTCCTGGCCGCCGCCGCGCGCCACGGCCTGCGTATACCGGGACTGCGTATACCGGGACTGCGCACACCGGAGCCCCGTACACCCGGGCCCCGTACACCCGGACTCCGTACACCCGGGCTCCCTGCACCCGGCCCGCGCATAAGCGGAGCTTCCGGGCATGACGGACTGCTGCTCGTCTGCGCCAGCGAGGATCCCGCCTACGCCGCCGCGCGGCCCGCCGTGACCACCGTCACCCTTAATCCTGAGCGGATCGCCGCTTCGGCGGTGTCTGTCCTGGTCAACCTGATCGAATCCGGGCATGCGGAACCGCCCGGGCAGCGCACGATCGCGGCAGCCCTACGGGTGCGCGCCTCGTCCCTCCCCCCGGACATGTACTAGAGTTATCTCGACATCGAGATATCTGCCGAAGGCGTACCGCAGCCGCCCCCGCTGGTAAGGGTTACCTAACTTAGCCCTACCTTAGCGGATTGGCCAAGGGGCGTGGCGGCAGGATTGCGGTAATACGCGCGAAATCATGCATGAAGGAGACTGTCGTGTCGGCGAACAGCTTCGACGCCCGCAGCACGCTGCAGGTGGGCGACGAGTCGTACGAGATCTTCCGGCTGGACAAGGTCGAGGGCTCCGCCCGCCTGCCCTACAGCCTGAAGGTGCTGCTGGAGAACCTGCTCCGCACGGAGGACGGCGCGAACATCACCGCCGACCACATCCGGGCGCTCGGCGGCTGGGACTCCCAGGCCCAGCCCAGCCAGGAGATCCAGTTCACGCCGGCCCGCGTGATCATGCAGGACTTCACCGGCGTGCCCTGTGTCGTCGACCTCGCCACCATGCGTGAGGCCGTCAAGGCCCTCGGCGGCGACGCCTCGAAGATCAACCCGCTGGCCCCGGCCGAGCTGGTCATCGACCACTCCGTCATCGCCGACAAGTTCGGCACCCACGACGCGTTCGCCCAGAACGTGGAGCTGGAGTACGGCCGCAACAAGGAGCGCTACCAGTTCCTGCGCTGGGGCCAGACCGCCTTCGACGAGTTCAAGGTCGTCCCCCCGGGCACCGGCATCGTCCACCAGGTCAACATCGAGCACCTGGCCCGCACGGTCATGGTGCGGGGCGGCCAGGCGTACCCCGACACCCTCGTCGGCACCGACTCGCACACCACCATGGTCAACGGCCTGGGCGTGCTGGGCTGGGGCGTCGGCGGCATCGAGGCCGAGGCCGCGATGCTCGGCCAGCCGGTCTCCATGCTGATCCCGCGCGTCGTCGGCTTCAAGCTGACCGGCGAGCTGCCCACCGGCACCACCGCCACCGACCTGGTGCTGACCATCACCGAGATGCTGCGCAAGCACGGTGTCGTCGGCAAGTTCGTCGAGTTCTACGGTGAGGGCGTCGCCGCCACCTCGCTCGCGAACCGCGCCACCATCGGCAACATGTCGCCGGAGTTCGGCTCCACCGCCGCGACCTTCCCGATCGACGACGAGACCCTCAAGTACCTCAAGCTCACCGGCCGCTCCGAGCAGCAGGTCGCGCTCGTCGAGGCGTACGCCAAGGAGCAGGGCCTGTGGCTGGACCCGGCCGCCGAGCCGGACTTCTCCGAGAAGCTGGAGCTCGACCTCTCCACGGTCGTCCCCTCCATCGCCGGCCCGAAGCGCCCGCAGGACCGCATCGTCCTCGCCAACGCCGCCCAGCAGTTCGCCGTCGACGTACGCAACTACGTCACCGACGACGAGGAGGCCGGCAAGGAGTCCTTCCCGGCGTCCGACGCCCCGGCGTCCTCCAACGGTGTGCCCACCAAGCCCACCCTGGTGACCCTGGCCGACGGCACCTCCTTCGAGATCGACCACGGCGCCGTCACCGTCGCCGCGATCACCTCCTGCACCAACACCTCGAACCCCTACGTCATGGTCGCCGCGGCGCTCGTGGCGAAGAAGGCGGCCGAGAAGGGCCTGTCCCGCAAGCCGTGGGTCAAGACCACCCTCGCCCCGGGCTCGAAGGTCGTCACGGACTACTTCGACAAGGCCGGCCTGACCCCGTACCTGGACAAGCTGGGCTTCAACCTGGTCGGCTACGGCTGCACCACCTGCATCGGCAACTCCGGTCCGCTGGACGAGGAGATCTCGAAGGCGATCAACGAGGCCGACCTCGCCGTCACCTCGGTGCTCTCGGGCAACCGCAACTTCGAGGGCCGCATCAACCCCGACGTCAAGATGAACTACCTGGCCTCCCCGCCGCTGGTCGTCGCGTACGCCATCGCGGGCTCCATGAAGGTGGACATCACCAAGGACGTCCTCGGCACCGACACCGACGGCAAGCCGGTCTACCTGGCCGACATCTGGCCCTCCGAGGCCGAGGTCAACGACGTCGTGGCGAACGCCATCGGCGAGGACATGTTCAACAAGTCCTACAGCGACGTCTTCGCGGGCGACGCCCAGTGGCAGGCGCTGCCGATCCCGACCGGCAACACCTTCGAGTGGGACCCGCAGTCCACCTACGTGCGCAAGCCCCCTTACTTCGAGGGCATGACCATGGAGACCACCCCGGTCTCCGACATCGCCGGCGCCCGCGTGCTGGCGAAGCTGGGCGACTCGGTCACCACCGACCACATCTCCCCGGCCGGTGCGATCAAGGCCGACACCCCGGCCGGCAAGTACCTCACCGAGCACGGCGTCGAGCGCCGCGACTTCAACTCGTACGGTTCCCGCCGCGGCAACCACGAGGTCATGATCCGCGGTACCTTCGCCAACATCCGCCTGCGCAACCAGATCGCGCCGGGCACCGAGGGCGGCTTCACCCGCGACTTCACGGCCGAGGGCGGCCCGGTCTCCTTCATCTACGACGCCTCGCAGAACTACCAGGCCGCCGGCATCCCGCTGGTCATCCTGGCCGGCAAGGAGTACGGCTCCGGCTCCTCCCGCGACTGGGCCGCCAAGGGCACCGCGCTGCTCGGCGTCAAGGCCGTCATCGCCGAGTCCTACGAGCGCATCCACCGCTCCAACCTGATCGGCATGGGCGTCCTGCCCCTGCAGTTCCCGGAGGGCGCCACCGCCGCCTCCCTGGGCCTCACCGGCGAGGAGACCTTCTCCTTCACCGGTGTGGAGGAGCTGAACAACGGCACCACCCCGCGCACCGTCAAGGTCACCACCGACTCCGGTGTGGAGTTCGACGCGGTCGTCCGCATCGACACGCCGGGCGAGGCGGACTACTACCGCAACGGCGGCATCATGCAGTACGTCCTGCGGAACCTCATCCGGGGTTAAGGGCGCGCCTCGCGGAGCCCCGCTCCGCGTCATCGGCACCATAGGGCCGTATCCCCGTCACGGGGGTACGGCCCTTCCGCATTTCGTCACGGCGGTGCCCCAGATGACGGACAGGTCTCAACTCGGAAAAGCTGGCGGTCATCCTTGTGCACGATCTTGCTCAGTCGAGCGGAAGTGGACTATACCTGTGCGCGTTCAGGTCGCTCCGTCAGGAGCGGCCCGGGACCGGAGGACAGCGGGGAACTGCGGCGTCGTCCGCGTGCGCGGCAACTGCCGTGATTTCCCGCCTCCTTCATACTTCTGACGAAGGCGAGGACATGAGCATGGCTTCCACCGGTGAGGGCCTCGGCCGCCGTGATCTGATCAAGCGCTCCGCGGCACTCGGCCTGATCACCGTGCCGTCGATGGGTTTCCTGTCCGCCTGCGCCTCCGGCGGCGGTGAGACCACCAACGGCCCCTCCAAGGCCGCGACGAGTGCGCAGAACCCCTTCGGAGTGGCGAAGGGCGGCAAGCTGGACGTCGTCGTCTTCAAGGGCGGGTTCGGGGACGACTACGCGAAGGCGTGGGAGGCCGCCTTCGACAAGAAGTGGGGCACCACCAGCGACCACCTGGGCACCCAGGAGATCACCGGCAAGCTCCAGACCCGCTTCAACGCGGGCAACCCGCCGGACGTGGTCGACAACTCCGGCGCCCAGAAGATCAAGCTCGACGTCCTCTTCAAGAGCAACCAGCTCGCCGACCTCACCCCGGTGCTGGACGCCCCCTCGCTCGACGACCCCGGCAAGAAGGTCCGCGACACGCTGATCGCCGGCACCATCGAACAGGGCACGCAGGGCGGCAAGTTCGTCTCGCTCAACTACGTCTACACCGTCTACGGGCTCTGGTACTCCGGCAAGCTCTTCAAGGAGAAGGGCTGGACCCCGCCCAAGACCTGGGACGAGTTCCTGGCGGTCTGCGCGAAGGCCAAGGAGGCCGGCATCGGGGGCCTGGCCCACCAGGGGAAGTTCCCGTACTACATCAACGTCGTCATCATGGACCTGATCGCCAAGAAGGGCGGTCTGGAGGCCATGAAGGCCATCGACAACCTGGAGCCGAACGCCTTCGAGGGCAGTCCGGACGCCCTCGCCGCCGTGGAGGCGGTCTACGAGGTGGTCGAGAAGGACCTGCTCCTGCCGGGCACCAACGGCCTCACCCACACCGAGTCCCAGACCGCGTGGAACCAGTACAAGGCGGCCTTCATCCCCTCCGGCTCCTGGCTGGAGAACGAGCAGCTGAAGCAGACGCCCGAGGACTTCGACATGCAGTTCCTGCCGATGCCGCTGCTCGCGGGGAGCAAGCTGCCCTTCGAGGCCATCCGGGCGGGGGCCGGCGAGCCCTTCATCGTGCCGGAGAAGGCCGCGAACAAGGCCGCCGGTCTGGAGTTCATCCGTTCGATGCTCTCGCGCGAGTGGTCCACGGTCTTCGCCCAGCGGGCGAACTCGCTCACCGTGGTCAAGGACGGCGTCGACCCGGGCGTGAAGCTGCGGCCCGGCACCCAGTCCGCGGTGACCGCGCTCAAGGCGGCGGGAACCAACACCTTCAACTACCTTTACACCGACTGGTACAGCGAAATGGACACGGCGATCCAGGACGCGTCCAATGAACTGATGGCCAAGCGGATTCAGCCGAAGGAGTGGATCAAGCGGGCGCAGGCCGCGGTGAACAAGGCGGCGCAGGACCCCAACGCCAAGAACAACCGCCGCAGCTGATCTCGCGCGCCACCGGTCACCGGGCACACCAGGGACGGACACCATGAGCCAAGTAGTCCGGGGCAGGGGACGGGCCGGTTTCATCACCGGCTTCCTCCTCGCACCCCTCGCGCTGTATCTGACCTTCGTCATCTGGCCGTACGTACAGACGTTCGGCTATTCCTTCACCAACTGGTCGGGCCAGTCGCCGACGTTCGATTTCGTCGGGGTGGACAACTACACGGCCCTGATGAAGGACGAGGTCTTCCGCGGCGCGCTGTGGAACAACCTGCTCCTCCTGGTGTTCGTCCCGGCGGTGACCATCCTGCTCGCCCTCTTCTTCGCCTTCATGGTGAACGCGGGCGGGCGGGGCGGCGCCGGCGGGGTGCAGGGCGTCCGCGGATCGGGCTTCTACAAGATCGTCTACTTCTTCCCGCAGGTCCTCTCCCTCGCCATCCTCGCCGTGCTCTTCGGGGCCGTCTACCGCACCGACGAGGGCGGCCTGCTCAACGGCATCCTGATCAAGCTCGGCCTGGTGGACCGGCTCCATCCCGTCGAATGGCTCAACGAGCCCGACCTGGTCCTGTGGTGCCTGCTCCTCGTGGTCGTCTGGCACGGGGTCGGCTTCTACCTTGTGCTGTTCTCCGCCGCCATGCAGTCCGTGCCCAAGGACATCTACGAGGCCGCCCTCCTGGACGGCGCGGGCCGCGCGCAGACCTTCCTGCGGGTCACCCTGCCCCTGCTCTGGGACTCGGTGCAGACCTCCGCGGTCTACCTGGGCATCGCCGCCATGGACATGTTCGTCCTCGTCTCCACCATGACCTCCGGCCAGTTCGGCGGCGGCCCCGACCACCACAGCGAGGTCATGGCGACGGTCCTGATGCGCAACTTCCTCTACTTCGGCAAGAGCGGCTACGCCTGCGCCATGGGCGTGGTCATGCTCGTCCTCACCATGATCCTTTCCGTCGTCACGCTGCGCGCCACCCGCCGCGAGCGCATCGAGTTCTGAGCCGGAGACCCTCATGACCACAGTGATCAAGGCTCCGGGCGAGGCCGCCGCGGAGCGGTCCGGGGGAGCCGGCCCGGCCGGGGGAGAGGGCGGCGGACGCTCCGAGGGCATGGCCCTCAACGTCTTCTCGCACGGCTTCCTCGCCCTCTGGGCCGTGCTGATCGTCCTGCCCCTGCTCTGGCTGGCCCTCGGCTCCTTCAAGACCGACGCGCAGATCGGCGGCTCGGCCCTGAGCTGGCCCACGAACTGGAACCTCGACGCCTTCGGCCGCGCCTGGGACAAGGGCATCGGGGACTACTTCGCCCACACCCTCATCGTGATGGCGTTCTCCGTGCCGCTGACGATGCTGCTCGGCTCCATGGCGGCGTACGTCCTGGCCCGCTACCCCTTCCCCGGCAACCGCTTCGTCTACTACTTCTTCGTCAGCGGGGCGATGTTCCCCGTCTTCCTCGCGCTCGTCCCGCTCTTCTTCATGGTCAAGCGCTTCGACATGCTGAACACGTACCAGGGCCTGATCCTCGTGTACGTCGCCTACTCGATGCCGTTCACCGTGTTCTTCATGCACTCCTTCTTCCGCACCCTGCCCACGGCGGTGCACGAGGCGGCGGTGATCGACGGGGCCTCCGACACCCGGATCTTCTTCCAGGTGATGGTGCCGATGGCCAAGCCCGGCCTGATCAGCGTGGGGATCTTCAACATCCTGGGCCAGTGGAACCAGTACATCCTGCCCTCGGTACTGATGCAGCCGCAGAGCGGATCGGACCCCGAGCGCTACCTGCTCACCCAGGGCCTGATCCAGCTCCAGCAGCAGCAGGGCTACGAGACGGACCTGCCCGTGCTCTTCGCCGGCGTGACCATCGCCATGATCCCGATGCTGGTGGTCTACCTCTCCTTCCAGCGCCAGATCCAGGCGGGTCTGACCTCGGCCACCCTCAAGTAACGGCCACAACCGGCCGCCCCGGCGGCCGCTTCTCTCCCTCTATCGGACAATGTGTCCGGTTCGTGCCGTGTCAGCCTCTTGACGTGTGGATGCGCAAAGGCTCGACTTAAGGTTCACAAGTTGGAGAGACGCCGGGGTCTCGGAGCGCGCTGTCGCGAGGTGACCCGGCCGGGGGGCGACGGCTGGCCGTCGCTTATGGGCAGGAGTGGATGAGTCGTGCAGACTCCCGGATCGCAGTCCTCGTTGCACCGCGCGAACCTCGAACGGGTCGTACGGGCGGTGCGGCTCGCGGGATCGCTGACCCAGGCGGAGATCGCCCGGACCACCGGGCTGTCGGCGGCCACGGTCTCCAACATCGTCCGGGAGCTCAAGGACGGCGGGACCGTCGAGGTCACCGACACCTCGGCCGGCGGCCGCCGGGCCCGCAGCGTCTCGCTCAGCGGTGACGCGGGCATCGTGATCGGGGTCGACTTCGGCCACACCCACCTGCGGGTCGCGGTCGGCAACCTCGCCCACCGGGTCCTGGCCGAGGAGGCCGAGCCGCTGGACGTCGACGCCTCCTGGGTGGACGGCTTCGACCGGGCGGAAGCCCTGGTCGGACGGCTGGTCGCGGAGGTGGGGGTGGCGCTGGAGAAGGTCATCGGCGTCGGGCTCGGCGTCCCCGGCCCGATCGACGTGGAGTCCGGCACCCTCGGCTCCACCGCGATCCTGCCGGGCTGGGCGGGCATCAACCCCCGCCAGGAGCTCTCCCAGCGGCTGGGCGTGCCCGTCTACGTGGACAACGACGCCAACCTCGGCGCCCTCGGTGAACTCGTCTGGGGGAGCGGCCGGGGGGTGAAGGACCTGGCCTACATCAAGGTGGCCAGCGGCGTCGGCGCCGGCCTGGTCATCAACGGCCAGATCTACCGCGGACCGGGCGGCACCGCGGGCGAGATCGGGCACATCACGCTGGACGAGTCGGGGCCCGTCTGCCGCTGCGGCAACCGCGGCTGCCTGGAGACCTTCGCCGCCGCCCGGTACGTCCTGCCCCTGCTCCAGGGCACGCACGGCCCCGAGCTGACCATGGAGCGGGTGGTCGAGCTGGCCCGCGACGGGGACCCGGGCTGCCGCCGCGTGATCACGGACGTGGGCCGCCACATCGGCAGCGGCGTGGCCAGCCTGTGCAACCTCCTGAACCCGAGCCGGCTGGTGCTCGGCGGCTCGCTGGCGGAGGCCGGTGAACTCGTCCTGGCCCCCATCCGTGAATCAGTGGGGAGGTACGCGATCCCGAGCGCGGCCCGGCAGTTGTCCGTGCTCACGGGGTCCCTGGGCGGGCGTGCCGAGGTGCTGGGCGCGCTGGCCCTCGTACTCAGCGAGATGGGCGATTCGACACTTTTGTCGGACCATGGAAGTGGAGTGCGAGCTCCCGCCGTCTTGCCTTCAGGTAGATAACGAATGGCACCGTTGTCATCTCGTTAAGAATTCACTCCTTGACGGCAAAACGCGGCCGGGGTTGACTCACATCCACCTCGGCCGCAGTGCTGCGGCCTCGTCAGGGAGGTTCAAGTAATGAACACGCGTATGCGCAGAGCCGCCGTAGCCGTCGCCGCGGGCGCCATGGCCGTTTCCCTCGCCGCCTGTGGCAGTGCGAAGGAGGCCGGCGACGCGACCAAGGAGTCCTCCGGCACCGCCAAGGGTGACGCGATCAAGGTCGGCCTGCTCCTTCCGGAGAACCAGACCGCGCGCTACGAGAAGTTCGACAAGCCGCTGATCGAGAAGAAGGTCGCGGAGCTCACGAACGGCAAGGGCGAGGTCGTCTACGCCAACGCCAAGCAGGACGCCACCACGCAGAACTCCCAGGTCGACACGATGATCACCAACAAGGTGGACGTGCTGATCGTCGACGCGGTGGACTCCAAGGCGATCGCCGGCTCGGTCAAGAAGGCCAAGGACAAGGGCATCCCGGTCGTCTCCTACGACCGCCTGGCCGAGGGCCCGATCGACGCGTACACCTCCTTCGACAACGAAGAGGTCGGCAAGGTCCAGGGCAAGGCGCTCCTGGAGGCGCTGGGCGACAAGGCCAAGGACGGCCAGATCGTCATGATGAACGGCTCGGTCACCGACCCGAACGCCAAGCTCTTCAAGTCGGGCGCGCACTCCGTCCTCGACGGCAAGGTGAACGTCGGCAAGGAGTACGACACCGTCGAGTGGAAGCCGGAGAACGCCAACACCAACATGGCGGCCGCCCTCTCCGCGCTCGGCAAGGACAAGGTCGTCGGCGTCTACTCCGCCAACGACGGCATGGCCGGCGGCATCATCACCGCCCTCAAGGCCGCCGGTGTCACCCCGCTCCCGCCGGTCACCGGCCAGGACGCCGAACTCGCCGGTGTGCAGCGCATCGTCGCGGGCGAGCAGTTCATGAGCGTCTACAAGCCCTACGCCCCCGAGGCCGAGGCCGCCGCGAAGATGGCCGTCGCCCTCGCCAAGGGCGAGAAGCTCGACGGTCTGACCACCTCCACCGTCGACAGCCCCACCACCAAGGGTGTGGCGTCCGTGCTGATCCCGGTCGTCTCGCTCACCAAGGACAACATCAAGGACACCGTCGTCAAGGACGGCGTCTACACGGCCGACGAGATCTGCACCGACAAGTACGCGGCCGCCTGCGCCACCCTCGGCCTGAAGTAACGGCCCCCCGCCGCCTCCCCGGAGGCGTGCCCCCCCGTGCCTGACCGGCGTCCCGCCCCTCATCACCCCGCCACCGGGCGGGGCGCCGGGCAGAAACGTTCCCCCATTCGCCCCGCTCCTGCTCTTTGCACGACATCCCCGCCGGTCAGGCGGCGAAGGAGATGGTTCATGTGTCCGCTGCGCCCGTGCTGGCGTTGCGAGGGGTCTCGAAGCGGTTCGGCGCCGTTCAGGCCCTGACCGACGTAGAACTCGAGATCCACTCCGGTGAAGTGGTCGCCCTGGTGGGCGACAACGGCGCCGGCAAGTCCACGCTGGTCAAGACGATCGCCGGCGTGCACCCCATCGATGACGGCGTCATCGAGTGGGAGGGGCGCCCGGTTGCCATCGGCAAGCCCCACGACGCCCAGAACCTGGGCATCGCGACGGTCTACCAGGACCTGGCGCTGTGCGACAACATCGACGTCGTCGGCAACCTGTTCCTCGGCCGCGAGCTCAAGAAGTTCGGCGTCCTCGACGAGGTGGAGATGGAGCGCCGCGCCCGCGAGCTCCTGACCACGCTGTCCATCCGGATCCCCAGTGTCCGGATCCCCATCGCCTCGCTGTCCGGCGGCCAGCGCCAGACCGTGGCGATCGCCCGCTCCATGCTGGGCGCCCCCAAGCTCGTCATCCTCGACGAGCCCACCGCCGCCCTCGGCGTCGAGCAGACCGCGCAGGTCCTCGACCTGGTGGAGCGCCTGCGCGAGCGCGGTCACGCCGTGATCCTCATCAGCCACAACATGGCCGATGTGAAGGCCGTCGCCGACAAGGTGGCGGTCCTGCGGCTCGGCCGCAACAACGGTGTCTTCAACGTCGCCGACACCTCGCAGGAAGAGATCATCTCCGCCATCACCGGTGCCACGGACAACGCCGTGACCCGCCGGGCGGCCCGCACCGGGGAGGCCCGCAAGTGAGCACCCACAAGCCTGCCGCCGACCAGCAGGAGCACATCGACCCGGTCAACCCGGCGGCCGCCCACGACGCGATCCCGGCGGTGGACCCCCGCCTGCTGGTCCGCGAGGAGGGGCTCGCCGGGTACGTGGGCGAGTTCAAGCGCAAGCTCAAGGCGGGCGACCTGGGCTCCCTCCCGGTCGTCATCGGCCTGATCGTGATCTGGTCGATCTTCCAGGGGCTGAACTCGAACTTCCTCTCCCCGGAGAACCTGACCAACATCGCGATCACCATGACCGGCACGGGCATGATCGCCATCGGCATCATCTTCGTGCTGCTGCTCGGCGAGATCGACCTCTCGGTCGGCTCGGTCAGCGGTGTCTCCGGCGCGATCGTGGCCGTCCTCGCCGTCACCCACGGCGTGAACGAGTGGCTGGCGATCCTCGCGGCGATCGTCGGCGGCGCCCTCATCGGCTCCATCCACGGCTTCTTCTTCGCCCGGGTCGGCGCCCCCGCCTTCGCCGTCACCCTGTCGGGCCTGCTGTTCTGGCTCGGCGCGATGCTGCAGATCCTCGGCAGCAACGGCACGATCAACATCGACGCCGACGGCGTGGTCGGCCAGCTGACCACGTACTTCTTCTCGGACGTGGCCGTCGCCTACGGGCTGGCCGCGCTCGCGGTGGCCGGCTACTTCGTGGCCGTCCTCCTCGACGCCCGGCGCCGCGAGGCCGCCGGGATGCCCTCCCGGCCGATGGCCGAGATCCTGCTGCGCACCGGCCTGCTCGCGGTGTTCACCTTCGGCCCCGCCGTGGTGTTCAACCAGTACAAGGGCCTGCCGCTCGCGGTCGTGATCTTCCTGCTGGCCCTGGTCGCCACGGACTTCCTGCTGCGCCGCACGACCTTCGGGCGAAACGTTTTCGCACTGGGCGGCAGCGTCGAGGCGTCCCGCCGCGCGGGCATCAACGTCACCCGGATCCGGATCACGGTCTTCGCGATCTCCAGCACCTTCGCGGCCATCGGCGGCCTCTTCTGGGCCTCCAAGATCGCGGCGGCCAACCAGAGCGCCGGCGCCGGCGACCTGCTGATGAACGTGATCGCCGCGGCCGTCATCGGCGGCACCAGCCTCTTCGGCGGCCGGGGCCGGACCTGGAACGCCCTCCTCGGCGTCATGGTCATCATCTCGATCCAGTACGGTCTGGCCCTGGAGGGCATCGCCACGCCGATCCAGTACATGATCACCGGCGCGGTCCTGCTGGCCACCGTGGTGATCGACTCGGTCACCCGCAAGACCCAGAAGACGGCCGGACGCGCCTGACCGCGCGCCCGACTGCCCGCCGGAGCGGTGTCCGGCGGTAAGACCGGTCACATGCCCGGCGCCACCCCGAGTGGCGCCGGGCATCCGCGCGTGCGGAGACGGGTACTCCTGTACGGGTATACGCCCGTATGTGATGTGTGATCGCATGATCGTGCGTACATGTATGACAAAGGTGTGACCCCGCCGGGACGGCCCGATGACCGCGTCCGCGAGCGGAACATTAGACTCGACAGACCAGCAAGCAACTGCAAGGAGGCACGGGTGCTGCTGACCCGCATCAAGGGACCGCGCGATCTGGACCGGCTCAGCCAGGAGGAGCTCGTACAGCTCGCCGCCGAGATCAGGTCCTTCCTCGTCGACGCCGTCTCCAAGACCGGCGGGCACCTCGGCCCCAACCTCGGGGTGGTCGAACTGACCATCGCCCTGCACCGGGTCTTCGACTCGCCCAAGGACAAGGTCCTCTTCGACACCGGCCACCAGGCGTACGTCCACAAGCTGCTCACGGGCCGCCAGGACTTCGGCAACCTGCGCTCCAAGGGCGGCCTGTCCGGCTACCCCTCGCGCGCCGAGTCCGACCACGACGTCATCGAGAACTCGCACGCCTCCACCGTGCTGGGCTGGGCCGACGGCCTGGCCAAGGCCAACGAGGTACTGGGCCGCGAGGACCACCACGTCGCCGCCGTCATCGGCGACGGCGCGCTCACCGGCGGCATGGCCTGGGAGGCGCTGAACAACATCGCCGCCGCCAAGGACCGCCCGCTCGTCATCGTCGTCAACGACAACGAGCGCTCCTACGGCCCCACCATCGGCGGCCTCGCCAACCACCTGGCCACCCTGCGCACCACGGACGGCTACGAGCGCTTCCTCGCCCGCGGCAAGGAGCTCCTGGAGCGCACCCCGGTCGTCGGCAAGCCGCTCTTCGAGACCCTGCACGGCGCCAAGAAGGGCCTCAAGGACTTCATCGCCCCGCAGGGCATGTTCGAGGACCTCGGCCTCAAGTACATCGGCCCGATCGACGGGCACGACCTCGACGCCCTGGAGTCCGCCCTCCAGCGCGCCAAGCGGTTCAGCGGCCCGGTCATCGTCCACTGCCTCACCCAGAAGGGCCGCGGCTACACCCCGGCCCTGGAGCACGAGGCGGACCGTTTCCACGCCGTCGGCGTGATCCACCCGGACACCGGCCTGCCCGTCAAGACCGCCGCCGCCAGCTGGACCTCGGTCTTCGCCGACGAGATGGTCAAGATCGGCCACGAGCGCCCGGACGTCGTCGGCATCACCGCCGCGATGCTCCACCCCGTCGGCCTCAACAAGTTCGCCGAGGCGTTCCCGGACCGCATCTACGACGTCGGCATCGCCGAGCAGCACGGCGCGACCTCCGCCGCGGGCCTGGCCACCGGCGGCGTGCACCCCGTCTTCGCGGTCTACGCGACCTTCCTGAACCGTGCCTTCGACCAGGTGCTGATGGACGTCGCCCTGCACAAGTGCGGGGTCACCTTCGTCCTGGACCGGGCCGGCGTCACCGGTGACGACGGCGCCTCCCACAACGGCATGTGGGACATGTCCATCCTCCAGGTCGTCCCCGGCCTGCGCCTGGCCGCACCGCGCGACGCCGAGCAGCTGCGCGCCCAGCTCCGCGAGGCCGTCGAGGTCAAGGACGCCCCGACCGTGGTCCGCTTCTCCAAGGGCGTCGTCGGCCCGGCCGTCCCGGCCGTCGGCCGCATCGGCGGCATGGACCTGCTGCGCGCCCCGGCCCCCGAGGTCACCCGTCCGGACGTACTGCTCGTCTCGGTCGGCGCACTCGCCCCGATGTGCCTGGAGATCGCCGACCTCCTCGACAAGCAGGGCATCTCCACCACCGTGGTCGACCCGCGCTGGGTCAAGCCGGTGGACGAGGCGCTGGCCCCGCTGGCCGACCGCCACCGCGTGGTTGTCACCGTCGAGGACAACGGCCGCGCCGGAGGCGTGGGATCCGCCGTCTCGCAGGCCCTGCGGGACGCGGGGGTCGACGTACCGCTGCGCGATTTCGGTATCCCGCAGCGCTTCCTCGACCACGCCCTCCGCAAGGAGATCCTGGCCGAGATCGGCCTGACCGCGCCGGACATCGCCCGGCAGGTCACCGGCCTGGTGGCCAAGCTCGACGGGCGCTACGACAGCGAGCCGGCGACCGCCGTCGACTAGTCCGCCGCCCCGCCGCACCCCCGCCGGGGACCGAGGCGCGGTTGCACGTCACGGGCCGGGAGATCACTCTTGAGGAGTGGGCCTCCCGGCCCGTCGTGCGTCGTCACCTCCCGGAGGCGTCGGTGAGCAATCTGAACAGCCCGTTCCGTACCAAAACGGTGGAGCAGTCCATCCGCGACACGGAGGAGCCGGAACACGCGCTCCGCAAGTCGCTCTCCGCCTGGGACCTGACGGTCTTCGGTGTGGGCGTCATCATCGGTACCGGCATCTTCGTCCTCACGGGCATCGCCGCCCGTAACAACGCCGGCCCCGCCACCGCCCTCGCCTTCGTGGCGGCGGGCGTCGTCTGCGCCCTCGCGGCCCTGTGCTACGCCGAGTTCGCGTCCACCGTCCCGGTCGCGGGGTCGGCGTACACGTTCTCTTACGCCTCGATCGGCGAGCTCCCGGCCTGGATCATCGGCTGGGACCTCGTACTGGAATTCGCGCTCGGCACGGCGGTGGTGGCCGTCGGCTGGTCCGGGTACGTACGCCATCTGATGGAGACCAACCTCGGCTGGACCATGCCGACCTCCCTCTCCGGGCCCGATGCCGGCGGCCATTTCGACCTGCTGGCCTTCCTGCTGGTCCTGGTGCTCACGGCGATCCTGGTCGTGGGGACCAAGCTGTCGGCCCGGATCACCGCGGTCGTCGTCGCCATCAAGGTGACGGTCGTGCTGCTGGTCATCATCGCGGGCCTGTTCTTCATCAAGGCCGACAACTACTCGCCGTTCATCCCGCCGGCCCAGCCGCAGGCCGAGGGCGTCAGCGGCTGGCACGCGCCGCTGGTGCAGGTGATGTTCGGCTACGAGCCCACCAACTTCGGTGTGATGGGCATCTTCACCGCCGCCTCGCTGGTCTTCTTCGCCTTCATCGGCTTCGACGTCGTCGCCACCGCCGCCGAGGAGACCAAGAACCCGCAACGGGACATGCCGCGCGGCATCCTGGGCTCGCTGCTCATCTGCACCGTGCTCTACGTCGCGGTGACCCTGGTGGTCACGGGCATGCAGAAGTACACGGAGATGTCCCCGACGGCGCCGCTCGCCGAAGCCTTCAAATCGGTGAACCAGCCCTTCTTCTCGGGCGCCATCAGCCTGGGCGCCTCCGTCGGCCTGATCACGGTGTGCATGATCCTGCTGCTCGGCCAGACCCGCGTGTTCTTCGCGATGAGCCGCGACGGACTGCTGCCGCGGGTGTTCTCCGTGACGCACCCCAAGTACCGCACCCCGTACCGGGCGACGATGCTGCTCGGCGGCATCATCGCGATCGTGGCGGGCTTCACCAGCCTGGAGAGCCTGGCGGAACTGGTGAACATCGGCACGCTGTTCGCCTTCGTGGTGGTCGCGCTCGGCGTGATCATCCTCCGCCGGACCCGTCCCGACCTGCACCGGTCCTTCCGCACCCCCTGGGTGCCCTTCGTCCCGATCCTGTCGATCGCGGCCTCGTTCTGGCTGATGCTCAACCTGCCGACCGAGACCTGGCTGCGCTTCGGCGTCTGGATGGTCATCGGCGTGGTCGTCTACTTCCTCTACGGCCGCAGCCACAGCCGGCTCGGCAGGGCCGGCCAGGACGCCAGGTTCTGACGGGCGGCACCGCTCACCGGGCCCACGACGCGAGGAGGGCCGTACGGGATCACCCGTACGGCCCTCCTCGCGTCCTCGCGCCGGCGGCGGCGCGCGCTCAGCCCTTCGCGGGCGAGTTCTTCGCCGAGGCGGGGACCGGCTGGTCCTTGCGGATGGCGTCCCACAGCTGCCCGGCCTGCGGCTCGGCCACGATCACGCGGTTGGGGTCGACCTTGTCGTAGGCCACCGGCAGCATGATCGTCTCCATCGTCTCCGGGTTCACGCCCTTCATGCTCTGCGCGAAGTCCGCCAGCGCCGTCAGCGAGCCGAGCTGGGAGTCGGTGGTCAGGGACTTGGTACCGGCGTCCGCGAGCTTGTAGAGCCGCGCCGGGTTGCCCAGGGCGTCCTGCTTCTTGATCTCGGAGAGCATCGCCAGCATGAACTGCTGCTGGAGACCGATGCGTCCGAGGTCGCTGCCGTCGCCGTAGCCGTAGCGGGTACGGACGAACTTGAGCGAGTCGGTGCCGTCCAGGCGGTGGGTGCCCGCGTCGAGCTTGAGACCGCCCTTGGCGCCGCTCATCGGCTTGTCCAGGGTGACGGTGACCCCGCCGAGAGCGTCCACCAGGCCCTTGAAGCCCGCGAAGTCCACCTCGACGAAGTGGTCCACGCGGACCCCGGACATCTGCTCGACGGTGTTCACCACGCAGGCGGGACCGGCCAGCGAGTAGACGGAGTTGAACATGACCCGCTTCGCGGACGGCACGCTCTTGCCGTCCCGGTCCTTGCACTCGGGCCGGGTGATCAGGGTGTCGCGGGGGATGCTCACCGCGGTGGCCTTGGCCCGGCCCTCGGGTATGTGCACCAGCATGGCGGTGTCCGAGCGGGCGCCGCTGACGGCGCCGTGGTCGAGGTCGCCGTTGGCACCGGCCCGTGAGTCGGAGCCGAGCACCAGCACGTTCTGCGCGTTCGCGACCACCTTCTGCGGCCGGTTGTCACCGATCGCCTGGTCCAGGTCGACGCTGTCGATGTTGCCGTTGAGGTGGCTGTACGTCCACCAGCCCGCCCCGGCGGCGCCCAGGATCAGCACGGCGACCAGCAGCAGGGTGATCCGCAGAATGCGGCGTCGGCGGCGTCGGGGCCGCGCGTGCGTTTCCGTCATGGGGGTGAATCTTAGACAGGTATTCGAATGGCCGGAGCCCGCCCCCCAGGGGGAGGCGGGCCCGGCCGTCGGACAGCCGTCCGCGACCCGGACTAGGCCGGGACGCTCGCGGTACCGGGGGCGAGGAAGCGCTTGCCGTTCACCCGCTCCGAGACGCCCTCACGGTCCAGGTACGGCGTGATGCCGCCCAGGTGGAAGGGCCAGCCGGCACCGGTGATGAGGCAGAGGTCGATGTCCTGGGCCTCGGCCACGACACCCTCCTCCAGCATCAGGCCGATCTCCTGCGCCACCGCGTCCAGGACGCGGTCGCGGACCTGCTCCTCGGTCAGGACGGAGTCGCCCTGCTGGAGCAGCGCGGCGACCTCGGGGTCCAGCTCCGGCGTGCCGGAATCGTAGACGTAGAAGCCGCGCTTGCCGGCCTCGACCACGCGCTTGAGGTTCGGCGAGACGGTGAAGCGCTCCGGGAAGGAGCGGTTCAGGGTCTCGGAGACGTGCAGGCCGATCGCCGGGCCCACGAGCTCCAGCAGCACCAGCGGGGACATCGGCAGGCCGAGCGGCTCGATGGCCTTCTCCGCCGTGGCGACCGGGGTGCCCTCGTCGATGACGTTCTGGATCTCGCCCATGAAGCGGGTCAGGATGCGGTTCACGACGAACGCCGGGGCGTCCTTGGTGAGGACCGCGGTCTTCTTCAGCTTCCTGGCGACACCGAAGGCCGTGGCCAGCGAGGCGTCGTCGGTCTGCTCACCGCGGACGATCTCCAGCAGCGGGAGGATCGCGACCGGGTTGAAGAAGTGGAAGCCGACCACGCGCTCCGGGTGCTGGAGCTTGGAGGCCATCTCCGACACCGACAGCGAGGAGGTGTTGGTGGCGAGGATCGCGTGCGCCGGGGCGACCGCCTCGACCTCCGCGAACACCTTCTGCTTGACGGACATCTCCTCGAACACGGCCTCGATGATGAAGTCCGCGTCCGCGAAGCCCTCGGCCTTGTCCAGGACACCGGTCACCAGGGCGGTCAGGCGGTTGGCCTTGTCCTGGTTGATGCGGCCCTTGCCGAGCAGCTTCTGGATCTCGGCGTGGACGTAGCCCACACCCTTGTCCACGCGCTCCTGGTCGATGTCGGTGAGGACCACCGGCACCTCCAGGCGGCGCAGGAAGAGCAGCGCCAGCTGCGAGGCCATCAGGCCCGCGCCGACCACGCCGACCTTGGTGACCGGACGGGCCAGGGACTTGTCCGGGGCGCCGGCCGGGCGCTTGGCGCGCTTCTGCACCAGGTTGAAGGCGTAGATGCCCGAGCGCAGTTCGCCGCCCATGATGAGGTCGGCCAGGGCCTGGTCCTCGGCGTCGAAACCGGCCTGGAGGTCGCCGTCCTTGGCCGCGGCGATGATGTCCAGCGCGCGGTAGGCGGCCGGGGCGGCGCCGTGCACCTTGGAGTCCGCGACGGCACGGCCCTTGGCGACGGCCGCGTCCCAGGCGTCACCGCGGTCGATCTCCGCGCGGACGACCTCGGTGGTGCCGCCCAGGACGTTCGCGGTCCACAGGAGCGACTGCTCCAGGAAGTCCGCACCCTCGAAGAGCGCGTCGGCGATGCCGAGCTCGAAGACCTGCTTGCCCTTGAGCTGGCGGTTCTGGTTCAGCGAGTTCTCGATGATGACCGAGACCGCGCGCTCCGCGCCGATCAGGTTCGGCAGGAGGGCGCAGCCGCCCCAGCCGGGGACCAGGCCGAGGAAGACCTCGGGCAGCGAGAAGGCCGGGATGGCCTTGGAGACCGTGCGGTAGGTGCAGTGCAGACCGACCTCGACACCGCCGCCCATCGCCGCGCCGTTGTAGTAGGCGAAGGTGGGGACGGCCAGCGCGGACAGGCGCTTGAAGACGTCGTGGCCGCCCTTGCCGATGGCCAGCGCCTCGTCGTGGTTCTTCAGCAGCTCGACGCCCTTGAGGTCGGCGCCGACCGCGAAGATGAACGGCTTGCCGGTGATGCCCGCGCCGACGATGGTGCCGGCGGTGGCCTCCTGCTCGACCTGGTCGATCGCCGCGTTCAGGTTGGCGAGGGACTGCGGGCCGAAGGTGGTCGGCTTGGTGTGGTCGAAGCCGTTGTCCAGCGTGATGAGCGCGAAGCGCCCGGCGCCGAACGGCAGGTCCAGGTGGCGGACGTGCGCGGACGTGACGACCTCGTCCGGGAACAGCTCGGCCGCGCCCTTCAGGAGCTCAGCGGTGGTGCTCACTTGGAGTCTCCCTCGGCGTCGAAGTGCGGGTTCTCCCAGATGACGGTGGCGCCCATGCCGAAGCCGACACACATGGTGGTCAGGCCGTAGCGGACGTGCGGCTGCTCCTCGAACTGGCGGGCCAGCTGCGTCATCAGGCGGACGCCGGAGGAGGCCAGCGGGTGGCCGAAGGCGATGGCGCCGCCGTACTGGTTGACGCGGGCGTCGTCGTCGGCGATGCCGTAGTGCTCCAGGAAGGCGAGGACCTGGACCGCGAACGCCTCGTTGACCTCGAAGAGGCCGATGTCCTCGATCGTCAGGCCGGCCTGGGCCAGGGCCTTCTCGGTGGCCGGGATCGGGCCGTAGCCCATGACCTCGGGCTCGACACCGGCGAAGGAGTACGAGACCAGGCGCATCTTGACCGGGAGGTTGTTCTCCCGGGCGAAGTCCTCCGAGGCGATGATCGCGGCGGTGGCACCGTCGTTGAGACCGGCGGCGTTGCCCGCGGTCACGTTGCCGTGGACGCGGAACGGGGTCTTCAGGCCGGCCAGGTTCTCCAGGGTGGTGCCCGGGCGCATCGGCTCGTCGGCGGTGACCAGGCCCCAGCCGGTCTCACCGGCCGCCTCGTTGGTGTTGCGCACCGAGATCGGGACCAGGTCCTGCTGGATCTTGCCGTCGGCGTACGCCTTGGCGGCCTTCTCCTGCGAGCGCACGGCGTACTCGTCGGCGCGGAGCTTGGTGATCGTCGGGTACCGGTCGTGCAGGTTCTCGGCGGTCATGCCCATGAACAGGGCGGACTCGTCGACCAGCTTCTCGGAGACGAAGCGCGGGTTCGGGTCCACGCCCTCGCCCATGGGGTGGCGGCCCATGTGCTCGACACCGCCGGCGAGGGCGACGTCGTAGGCACCGAAGGCCACACCGCCCGCGACGGCGGTCACGGCGGTCAGCGCGCCGGCGCACATGCGGTCGATGGAGTAGCCCGGGACGGACTGCGGGAGGCCCGCGAGGATGCCGGCCGTGCGGCCCAGCGTCAGGCCCTGGTCGCCGATCTGCGTGGTCGCGGCGATGGCGACCTCGTCGATCTTCTTGGGGTCCAGGTCCGGGTTGCGGCGCAGCAGCTCCCGGATCGCCTTCACGACGAGGTCGTCGGCGCGGGTCTCGTGGTAGATGCCCTTCGGGCCCGCCTTGCCGAACGGGGTGCGGACGCCGTCGACGAAGACGACGTCCCTGACGGTACGAGGCACGTTGGCTCTCCTCCAGGTGCGGGATGGCACTGCTGCGCGGGGGCGGCTCGGCATGCGTTGCTGAGCGCCCGCTCACCCGGCCATGCTACTTGCGGGTAACCGAAGTGCACACCCCCACCCCGAGGAGCGGTGAAGGTCACACCGCCGAGGTGCGGCCGGAGCTCACCCGAACGGGCGGAACCGGGCCGTCCGCCATGACCGCGGCCATCGGCGCCGCCGCCCGCGCCACCTCGGCGGCGAAGGCCCGGCGGGAGACCCCGGCCGTACGCAGCGCCGCCCCGTGATCGGCCGCCACCACCGCGGCGGCGCCCGCCACCAGCAGCCGCCAGCCCGCGGTCGCCGCCCGGCGGGCGGGCCGCGGCAGCCCGGCGAGTCCTTCGTTCAGGCGGCGGCAGTGGAAGGGGACGTGCCGCTCCTCGTCGCCCAGGATCCGCCCGGCGACCTCCGCGGTCAGCGCGTCGGGGGCGCCGTCGCGCAGGGCCCGGTAGTACGACAGGGCCACCACCTCGGCCACCATCAGCACCATCAGCTCCACCCGCAGCCCGAGCACCCGCCGGATCCGTACGAAGGCGGCGTCGCTCCAGTGCCCGGGGAGTACGGGCTCCCCGGCCGCCGCCAGCAGCAGGGCCAGCATCCGCGCGTGGTTCTGCTCCTCCGCGACGAACAGCCGCGCGGCGGCCGCGTAGGAGGGGTCCCCGGCCCGCCCGGCCTTGGCCAGCAGGGCCGAGCCGTCGCCGTCCTCGCCCACCTGGAACTTCTGGAGGCTGCGGACGAGGGCCCGGGGCAGGCGCGCCCCGCGGGTCCAGTCCGGGTCGCCGAGCGCGGCGCGGCGCTCCCGCTCGGCCTCGAAGTCGCGGATCCAGTCCTCGTACGAAGTTTTGATCATGTTCAAGAAGCTAGCCGCTGTTGAGCGTGTTCAAAACCCCGAACGTGTCATGAGCGCGTAACATCAGAAGAGCCCCCGGCCGGGTGGGCCGGGGGCTCTCGTCGCGGATGCGGTGTCAGGCGGTCGCGGCGAGGGCCGTGACCAGGGCGGGGGTCACCTGTTCGATCTGCCAGGGGCGGGCACCGTACGCGGACAGCGCCTGCGCGACCGCGGCCGCCTCCGGGCGCTGCGGCGGCTCCCAGCACAGCCGGCGGACCGTGTCCGGGGTGATCAGGTTCTCCTGCGGGAGGTTCAGCTCCTCCGCGAGCGCCGTCACGGCGGTCCGGGCCGCCGCCAGCCGCGCCGCGGCCGCCGGGTCCTTGTCCGCCCAGGAACGCGGGGGCGGCGGACCGGCCGGGCTCGCGCCGGGCTGCGGCAGCTCGCTCTCGGGCAGCGCCTTCGCCCGGTCCACGGCGGCCATCCACTGCTCCAGCTGGCGCCGGCCCATCCGCTGCCCGTAGCCGGGCAGCGCGGACAGGGTGTGCGCGTTCGCGGGCAGGGCCAGCGCGGCCTCGACGATCGCGGCGTCGCCCAGCACCTTGCCGGGGGAGACGTCGCGCCGCTGCGCGATCCGGTCCCGGGACTCCCACAGCTCCCGTACGACGGCCATCTGCCGGCGGCGGCGCACCTTGTGCATGCCGGAGGTGCGGCGCCAGGGGTCCTTGCGCGGCGGGGCGGGCGGTGCGGAGGCGATCGCGTCGAACTCCTGGCGGGCCCACTCCAGCTTGCCCTGCCGGTCCAGCTCCTTCTCCAGCGCGTCCCGCAGGTCCACCAGCAGCTCCACGTCCAGCGCGGCGTAGCGCAGCCAGGGCTCGGGGAGCGGGCGGGTGGACCAGTCGACGGCGGAGTGGCCCTTCTCCAGCGCGTAGCCGAGCACGCTCTCGACCATCGCGCCCAGTCCCACGCGGGGGAAGCCGGCGAGGCGGCCCGCGAGCTCGGTGTCGAACAGCGAGGTGGGGACCATGCCTATTTCGCGCAGGCAGGGCAGGTCCTGGGTGGCCGCGTGCAGGATCCACTCGGTCCCGGACAGGGCCTCGCCCAGCGAGGAGAGGTCGGGGCAGCCCACCGGGTCGATCAGCGCCGAGCCGGCGCCCTCGCGGCGCAGCTGCACCAGGTAGGCGCGCTGGCCGTAGCGGTATCCGGAGGCGCGTTCGGCGTCGACGGCGACGGGGCCGGTGCCCGCGGCGAAGGCCGCGACCACATCGGCGAGGGCGTCCGCGTCGGCGACCACCGGGGGGATGCCCTCACGGGGCTCCAGCAAGGGGATCGGCTGCCCACCGGGCGGAACAACGACGTCGTCCGGGGGGCCGCCCCCGGTGGTGGTGCGCAGGTCTGCTGCGGTCTCTTGGGCGTCGGTCACCGGTCAAGGGTATCCGTGTATACGACGCGCCCGTCGCCGGAACGTTCCGTCGACGGGCGCGATCAGTACGCGGGAAGTTCTCCGGGGGTCTCCCGGACGTCTATCCGGGGGCCGCGGCCCGCGTTCAGTGGATGATCCCGGTCCGCAGGGCCACCGCGACCATTCCGGCGCGGTCACCGGTGCCCAGCTTGCGGGCGATCCGGGCCAGGTGGGACTTGACGGTCAGGGCGGACAGGCCCATCGAGACGCCGATGGCCTTGTTGGACTGGCCCTCCGCGACGAGGCGCAGGACCTCGACCTCGCGGCCGGAGAGCTCGCGGTAGCCGCCCGGGTGGCTCGGGGCACCCGGGGGGCGGCGGTGCATACGGGCGGCGGCGGCACCGATGGGGGCGGCGCCGGGCCGGGTGGGGAGCCCGATGTTGGTGCGCGTACCGGTGACGACGTAGCCCTTCACCCCGCCCGCGAGGGCGTTGCGGACGGCGCCGATGTCGTCGGCGGCGGACAGGGCCAGGCCGTTCGGCCAGCCTGCGGCGCGGGTCTCGGAGAGCAGGGTGAGGCCCGAGCCGTCGGGCAGGTGCACATCGGCCACGCAGATGTCGCGCGGGCTGCCGACGCGGGGGCGGGCCTCCGCGATGGAGGACGCCTCGATCACGTCGCGGACTCCGAGGGCCCACAGATGGCGGGTCACCGTGGAGCGGACACGCGGGTCGGCGACGACGACCATGGCGGTGGGCTTGTTCGGCCGGTAGGCGACCAGGCTTGCGGGCTGCTCGAGAAGAACGGACACCTACGGCCTCCTGGGGGAGTGGCGGGGTGGGCCGGCTCGGGGAAGGAAGCCGGTGGGACCCGTGGGGACGGTCACTGACTCCTTCGGCACGTCACCCGCCCGGCTTTAGGGAATGATCACGATTTGGTGAGTAACAATTAGGGCAATTCGGACGCACGATCGATCATCAGGTGATCAGAAGCCCACAACGGACGCCGGGATGTGACCGCGCCTACGGGTGGTGCGGACCGCGCCGCTGCGGCAGCGAGACCACGCCCGTCGCCGTGTCCGTCGGGCCCACCGGCGGCAGGCCCGCGATCTGGCAGATCAGTTCGCACCACGCCGCCAGGTGCGCCGAGGTGTCCGGCACCCCGCCCGCGCCCTCGCGCGGCGTCCACGAGGCCCTGATCTCGATCTGCGTCGCCGGACGCCGCTCCGCGAGCCCGCCGAAGTAGTGCGAGCCGGCCATGGTCACCGTCCCGCTCGCCTCCCCGTACGCCAGCCCGCGCGCCTCCAGCGCCCCGGTCAGCCAGGACCAGCACACCTCGGGCAGCAGGGGGTCCGCGGCCATCTCCGGCTCCAGCTCCGCCCGTACGAGCGTCACCAGCCGGAAGGTCCCGTGCCACGCCTCGTGCCCGGCCGGGTCGTGGAGCAGGATGAGCCGGCCGTCGGCCAGATCGTCCTCCCCGTCCACCACCGCGGCTTCGAGCGCGTACGCGTACGGCGCCAGCCTCTGGGGCGGCTTCGTCGGATCGATCTCGATCCCCGGACGCAGCCGCGCCTTCTTGAGGCCGTCGACCGCCCGCCGGAACGGGAGCGGGACGGAGCCCTCCTGCGCGCTGCCCGTACCCTCGGCGCCATCTGAAAATCGTCCCTGAGCCGCAGCCATGCGGGGAAGACTAGGCGGTATGTGAGTCCGTACGGCGCAGGGACACCCGTGCCGGGTCGGGCACTTCTTCATACGTGCGAAGATTTGGGTCGTGAGCGCCAACCTCCGCCCCCAGGGCCAGCCGAGCCAGACGTACGATTCCGCCTTCCTGAAGGCGTGCCGGCGCGAGCCCGTGCCGCACACGCCGGTGTGGTTCATGCGGCAGGCCGGGCGCTCCCTCCCCGAGTACCGCAAGGTGCGCGAGGGCACGGCCATGCTGGAGTCCTGCATGCGCCCCGACCTGGTCACCGAGATCACGCTCCAGCCGGTGCGCCGCCACAAGGTGGACGCGGCGATCTTCTTCTCCGACATCGTGGTCCCGCTCAAGGCCATCGGTGTCGACCTGGACATCAAGCCCGGTGTCGGCCCGGTCGTCGCCCAGCCGATCCGCCGCCGCGAGGACCTCGCACAGCTGCGCGACCTCACCCCGGAGGACGTCACGTACGTCACCGAGGCGATCGGCATGCTCACGGGTGAACTGGGCGGCACGCCGTTGATCGGTTTCGCGGGCGCTCCTTTCACCCTCGCGAGCTACCTCGTCGAGGGCGGCCCCTCCAAGAACCACGAGCACACCAAGGCCCTCATGTACGGGGACCCGGAGCTGTGGGCGGACCTGCTCGACCGGCTCGCGGAGATCACCTCCGCCTTCCTCAAGGTCCAGATCGAGGCCGGCGCCTCCGCCGTCCAGCTCTTCGACTCCTGGGTCGGCGCCCTCGCCCCGGCGGACTACCGCCGCTCGGTGATGCCCGCCTCGGCGAAGGTCCTGGAGTCCGTCGCCTCCTACGGGGTCCCGCGCATCCACTTCGGCGTGGGCACCGGCGAACTCCTCGGCCTGATGGGCGAGGCCGGCGCCGACGTCGTGGGCGTCGACTACCGGGTCGCGCTGGACGAGGCGGTCCGCCGCGTCGGTCCGGGCAAGGCCCTCCAGGGCAACCTGGACCCGGCCGTGCTCTTCTCCACCCCGGAGGCCGTCGCCGCCAAGACGGACGAGGTCCTGGCGGCCGCCGCCGGCCTGGAGGGCCACATCTTCAACCTCGGCCACGGCGTCCTGCCCACGACGGACCCCGACGCCCTGACCCGCCTGGTGGACCACGTCCACACCCGCACCGCCCGCTGAGCGGGAGCGCTCAGACGCCCGCCGCGCGGACCGCGGTGACCGCCTTGCGGGCCGCCACCAGGACCGGGTCCCAGACTGGGGAGAAGGGTGGGGCGTAGCCGAGGTCCAGGGCGACGACCTGTTCCACCGTCATGCCCGCCGTCAGTGCCACCGCCGCGACGTCCACGCGCTTCGCGGCGCCGGCGCCGCCGACGATCTGCACGCCGAGCAGCCGGCCCGTGCGGCGTTCCGCCAGCATCTTCACCGTCATCTCCGCCGCGCCCGGGTAGTAGCCCGCCGTGCTGGTGGAGGTGACGGTGGCCGTCACGAAGCGCAGGCCCGCCTCCCGCGCGTCCCGTTCGCGCAGCCCCGTACGGGCGATCTCCAGGTCGCAGACCTTGCTGACGGCCGTGCCGACCACCCCGGGGAAGGTGGCGTAGCCGCCGCCCACGTTCGAGCCGATGACCTGGCCGTGCTTATTGGCGTGGGTGCCCAGCGGGACGTGCCGGGTGCGGCCCGCCACCAGGTCGAGGACCTCCACGCAGTCCCCGCCCGCCCAGATGTCCTCGTGGCCCCGGACGCGCATCGACAGGTCGGTGAGGAGGCCGCCCGAGGGCCCGAGCGGCAGGCCCGCCGCGCGGGCCAGGGCCGTGCGCGGCTCGACGCCGATCCCGAGCACGACCACGTCCGCCGGGTACTCCTCGCCGGGCGCCGTGGCCACCGCGCGGACCCGCCCCTCCTCGTCCGTGAGGATCTTCGTCACCTCGGCGCGGGCGACCGTACGGATCCCCATCCGGTTCATCGCGGTGTGCACCAGGCCGCCCATGTCCGGGTCCAGCGTGGCCATCGGCTGCTCGCCCCGGTGCAGCACGGTCACCTCGTACCCGCGCAGGACCAGCGCCTCCGCCATCTCCACGCCGATGTAGCCCGCGCCGACCACGACCGCCCGCCGGCCCCTGGTGCGCTCCAGCGAGTCCAGCAGCCGCCCGCCGTCCTCCAGCGTCTGGATGCCGTGCACCCCGTGCGCGCCCATGCCGGGGAGGCGGGGCCGGATGGGCCGGGCGCCCGTCGCGAGCACCAGCTTGTCGTACGCCGTCCAGGATTCGGACCCGCCGTCCAGATCCCGGGCGCGCACCCGGGAGCCGGCGAGATCGAGCTCCACCACCTCGGTGCGGGTGCGCAGGTCGATGCCCCGGGCGCGGTGCTCCTCCGGGGTCCGCGCGATCAGCTCGTCGCGTCCGGCCACCAGCCCGCCCACCCAGTACGGGATCCCGCACGCGGAGTAGGAGGTGAAGCGGCCGCGCTCGAAGGCGACGATCTCCAGCTCACCGGCGCCCCTGAGCCTGCGGGCCTGTGACGCGGCGGACATCCCCGCCGCGTCGCCCCCGACCACCACCAGTCGTTCCGTCGCCATCGCCCGCACCACCCCTTCACCACCGTCCGATGGTGAACACGCTACGTGCAGCCGCCCGTTCAGTCCCGCGCGGCCGCCCCCGCGTCCGCTGCCCCGGCCCGCGGCGCGGGCACCTCCGCCCACTGCGGAGCCGGTGCCGCCTTCGGCCGCGCCGGCCGCAGGCGCCGGTAGAGGCGGAACAGCACCAGCACCACCGCGCCGGCCAGCGCGAAGGGCAGTGCGGCGCCCACCGCCAGCGTCAGGTAGCGCAGCACCGTGGTGAAGACGTCCCAGCCGCCGCCCAGGGCGCTCAGGAAAGTGGGCTCCTTCTCCTTCTTCTCCTGGGCGGCGGGGGCGGGCTCGGAGACCTCCAGGGTGATCGTGCCCATCGCGGTCTGGTCCTTGAGCGCCGTCTGCTGCGCGAGCAGCGACTCCAGATCGGACTGACGCCGGCTCAGCTCGCCCTCCAGCATCACCACCTCGCTCAGCGCCGACGCCTTGCCCATCATCTCCCGCACGCGCGCCACGCTGGCCTGCTGCGAGGAGACCCGGCTGGTGATGTCGGCGACCTTCTCGGTGACGTCCACCGCGTCCACCTTGCGGTGCAGCAGCTTCCCGCTGCCCTCCATCGCGCCGAGCACGCCGTCGTAGCGCTCGCCCGGGACCCGCAGGACCACCGTCGAGGTCATCCGGCCGTTCCCGCCGCGCTTGGTCGACTCGCTGCCGACATAGCCGCCCGCCCCGTCGGCCGCGGTACGGGCCGCCGCGAGGGTCTTCTGCACGTCGGTGCTCTCGATGCCGAGCGTCGCCGTACGGATGACGTTCGGGCGGACCGCGGCCGGGGGCTGGGCGTTCTTGTCGGCGGCACCGCCCGGGGAGCCCGCCGACCCCGCAGGGGCCGGGGCCGCCGCCCCGCCGCGTGCGGGCTCCTGCGCCTTGCCCTCGGCGGGCGCCACGGCCGCCTTGTCCTGCGCGGCCCCCTCGCCGCCCGCGCCGCAGCCGGTGAGCGCGAGCGCGCCCACCAGGGAGAGGGCGGCCAGGGCCGCCGCGGAACGCTGTCTGGTGCTGCTGTGCATCGCTCGGAAACCCCCGTCGTTCGGCTGGTGTTGCCGTTTCGACGTCGCGGGGCCCGCCGCGGGTTTCGCCTCGCCGGTTCCGGCCCGGTCCCGATGCGGTCACGGTCCGGCCTCGGAGAGCGGTCTGAGACGATGTGTCCATGCACGAAGCGGACATGCGTACGGACCGGCCGGCGGGCAGCACCCCGGCAGGCAGCGCCCCGGCCGGCGGCCCCCCCGGCCATGCCGTCGTCATCGGCGGCGGCATCGCGGGCCTCGCGGCGGC